>JAYFQW010000016.1 GCA_034926675.1 Clostridia bacterium
GACATGTTGGAGCCGGAGCCCGCCCGGATCCGCTTGACGGCCCGACAGGCCATAGCGCGGACCGTAGTGACCATTACGAAGTATGGAGGGCGTTGCTTAGCAAACCCATTAACAGTGTCTTGACAAAGGGGTCCACCTTAATCTGCACCCATGTTCCTACTGCCTGTTTCCCTTGTTTGACTCTTTGCTTCAACTCAGCGGCATTCATTCGCATGCACCTTCCGTTTGTTTGATTCCCCGACATCAGAATGACGGCGGCGTTACCACGCCGATAACTACCGTCTTCTCATCAGACCCATTGGCGATTCTGTGGCCCATGCTCGCGTCAAAGTATACTGAGTCGCCTGCATCCAGGACGCTCAGCACCCCGCTAAGCTCGAACTTGAGCCTCCCTTCCATCACGTACATGCACTCCTCGCCCCTGTGAGTTAGGGCTGGACCCTCAAAGTCTGACTCGCCGGGTTCTAGTTCGAGGAGCACCGGTTCCATCATGCGGTTAAGGTCTGGAGACAGTAGCTGGTATCTTATCTGTGATCCCTCTTGCCCCAGGAACTTCCGCCGACCCTTCCTCACCACGATGTCGGTGTTCTGATCACCCTCGAAAAACTGCACCAGTGACGTCTCAAGAGCCATGGCGATCTTGCGCAACGTTGCAATAGATGGAGATGTCTTGCCCGTTTCTATCTGGCTCAGAAGGCTTGCAGATAGCCCGGTGATGTTGGCCAACTGCGTTATTGTCATGGCCTTCGATTTCCTCAGCGTCCTGATCTTGTCGCCTATTTCCGTCATGTTCCGATCACGTCACCTTTTCAGTATAGGTTAATATTTTGATGTTTCTACAGCTCTAGTGAAATTCCTTCTGCGTCACATCGTTTATTTGTGGTTTGCCTGCATGGCAGGCGGGAGAGTTGCCACTTCGGCTGAATCATGACCGCAGCGCGTCCCTCATCAGGCACAACTTCACATCGAAAATGCTCGGGGAACTCCCCTTTGGATGCGTACTGCGATAACATCCGGCCACCTGTTACGATTTCATTCGGTCACCCGGCTCCTCAGCCGTGGATAGTCTGTGGAGAGTGCGATGAGGCTGTCGCTCTTTCCGCGCGTTTCAACTGAGCCACGGCTGAAGAGCCGTGGATAGGGGGCCCTTCCGGTCGAGAGACATGTGCGGCGCCTCATTGAGCGACCTGTATGCATCCTCGGCCAGCGCACCTAGTTTCTCAGAGACCCAGTACGGATTTCGTACAGGCAACACCGGACACCTGCACGGATTCCGTACTGCGCTGAAGGCAAAACCAGTGGACGGTCTCTAGAAACCGCGTAATTGCCCCCAACAAGAGCACTGCAGGCCGGATTTTGGACCATGATTCCCGTTTTGTGGTTCGATTTCGGTCCGCCAGACCCGATTTTCGGCGAATGAGGCCTAGGGGCGTACGCATTTCGTACTGGTCACATGACAACCCAGTACGAATTCCGTACCGACATCGTACCGGCATGCATAAGACTGGCTGTAGGAAGCACGCCCCACTACGCCCCCCGAGGCGGGCAAACAGGCCATGGCCATCGGCGACATGCACGTATTCCAGTGCCATGCTGCACTGGTATGCTGGGCGGCGCCGCTGGCAGCCGACGGGATACTCCTGGGTTCGGCAGTGTGTGGGCAGACGATCATGTGGGAGCCTGACGGGGATTTTCTCAAAGAAGTAATGGCCCTGACGTAATCGGGGTCGCCCTGTCCGAATCCATGGTCATGGCCCCTGTGAAGTCCATATCATCACTGTTCCCCATTGCGCGAAAGCCGCCGGCCCGGCTCAGCACGTTCAACGCCTGTGATGGATGCACGTGTAGGCGCACGTGTGTGTATGACAATACAGATCCAGAGCCTGTAGTTAGGCCCTCTTCAAGCATGATCAAGTAGTCCTTGTGGGGCACATAGTTGGGCACGGAGTTGCCCGAACGCGGGGCCTAGCGCCGCCATTGTGCATTCGGCATAGGCATTCAACTTCTTCGCCTACATCCGATGTAGGTTGTGGCGCCATCCATACCCATTCCGTGGACGCTGTTGTGCGGGCTGTCGCCCGGGCGCAGAATGGTGCCCGGCAGACCTTCTTGTGCGTGGGAGCACAAGTTGTCTAGCTGGTATTACGTTCTCGCATGCTCTGACGGCAGCCAAGTGCTATCCGAATCAAGGGTGTTCACTTACAGGATGTTCCAAGCCATAGGAGTATCACCGTCGGTTTGCATCAGAATCCCACGAGAAACGCTCAACCTCTGAAAACTCAGGGGTTGAGCGTGCAAGGGTGCTCAATGTGGAATCCAGCATTGATCGCACGCAACTGCTCAGACTATCCTCGCCCAAGCCATGTCAAACGCCTTCTGCCACGATCTTGCCGGGATTGAGTATGAGGTTGGGATCCAAGGCAGCCTTTATCGACCTGATGACACCCAGGGCAACAGGATCGCCGAACTTCTCGTAATGCTGAAGGCGCTTTGCTCCTATGCCGTGTTCGCCTGAGAGGTTGCCTCCACGCCGGTAAGTGGCCTCGTACATCTCCTGCAGGATATGTCGCTTGCACTCGTTCCAACGGGAATCGTCCATGCCCTGTTTGAGAAGAGTAGCATGGATGTTGCCGTCGCCTGCGTGGCCGAAGCAGGGTATGGTCACACCGTACCTGCCCGCGATTTGAGCTATGTCGGCTATGAGCCCAGGTATCTCAGATGTCGGTACGGTGATGTCTTCCATGCAGTATACGGGGCTGACCATTCTGAGTGCTTCAGCCACACACTTGCGTGCCTGCCAGATCCGTTGAGATGTGGAGAGGTTATCGGCCACATACACCTCCAGCGCCCCATGCTCCATCAGAAGCTTGCCTACGGTCTCGTAATCAGCCTCTACCTGCTGTTGCGAGTTGGCCTCGAGCTCGATAATGATGTAGGCGCCTGCATCGGCGTGGGGCAACGAAGCATTGAGATACTCAGCCGCCGCCTTGATCGAAAGGCTGTCCATGAATTCGACGGATGTTGGCACAACGCCGCTGGCAGTCATTATGCGTGGAACTACGTCGATGGCTGTTTGCATGTCATCGAAAGGCGCTAGCAAGTCCACCTTGAACTTGGATAGGGGCAGTAGCTTGAGCCATATTCTGGTGACAACGCCCAGCGTGCCCTCGGAACCCACGAACAGCTTCACAAGGTCATATCCTGTAACGTCCTTGACACACTTGCCGCCAACTGTCATTACGTCACCGCCCGGAAGCACAACCTCCAGCCCATACACGTATCTGCTGGTAACGCCGTAGCGAACCGCCTTGTTGCCCCCTGCGTTTTCAGCCACATTTCCGCCTATCTGCGAGCTTTCGGCGGAGCAGGGGTCACCAGCGTAGAGCAGGCCCGCCTCTTTCGCCCTGCGCTGCACCTCGCCTGTGGTCACGCCAGGCTCTACGACTATGAACAGGTTCTGCGTATCGATCTCGATAATTCGATTCATGCGTTCCATAGACATGACTATGCCGCCATGCGTGGGCACGCATCCGGCAGAGAGCCCTGTTCCCGAACCTCTGGGGGTGACAGGGATCATCTCTCGATTGGCCAGCCGAAGTATCTGAGCGACCTGCTCGGTGTTCTCCGGTTTGACCACGGCTTCGGGCATGCGGCAGTATTCCGCCTCTGATGTTTCATCGTGGGCGTAAGCAGCCATCTTGTCGGCTTCAGTAGTAACGCCTACGCTTCCCACGATGGAAATGAGCTCGTCAACTATTCTTTGATCTACCTTGCTGTAGCATGACACAGGCGTTACCTCCCGGTTCTAAGCCGCGACATTATATCAGGAACCACCTCAAGCAAGTCGCCCACTATTCCGAAATCAGCCACCTTGAATATCTGAGCATCCTTGTCCTTGTTGATGGCTACGATGGTCTCGGCAGTTTGCATACCCGCCAAATGCTGCACTGCACCGGATATGCCTACCGCAATGTAAATCCGGGGCGACACTGTCTTGCCCGACAGCCCTATCTGATGCGGGTAGCTGGCCCAGCCCAGATCCACGACGTCTCTGGTGGCTCCAACACCAGCGCCCAGCAATTCCGCGAGCTCCTCAATCAGCCGGAATCCATCTCGGTTCTTCACACCTTTGCCGCCGGCCACGACGATCTCTGCATCCTGTACGTTCACTTCCTGAGTCGTGTCTTTGACCAGTTCGATCAGCTTCTCGTCGCCGCGGTCTACGTCACACGCGGGTATGCTCAAGCTCACCACATTGCCGCGGCGCGAGGCGTCGCGCGGCAGGGGCCTCGCCGACTTGGGGCGAACCGTAGCCATCTGCGGCCTGCATACAGGGGTCTTGATAGTCGCCATGATGTTGCCGCCGATCGCCGGACGCGTCTGTAACAGCAGCTTCTCCTCGTCGTCGATGTCAAGCTCTGTACAGTCGGCCGTAAGGCCCGTCCAGAGCCTGGCTGCCACTAGCGGCATGACCGTGCGGCCCGTAGTGGTGGCAGCCGCCACGACCACTTCCGGCCTGACGTGCTCAATCACTCGCTGCAGCGCCCTGGATTGAGGGCCCGGCAGCGACCAGGTCACACCTGGTTCATTAACAACATAAACCACATCAGCGCCGCGGAAGATAACCTCCTGCGCTGCGTCGCCAGGGTCACACCCTATCACGACGCAACCCACATCACACCCGAGCTTGTCGGCGAGGCGACGCGCACGTGCCAGTAGTTCATACGTTGTAGGATGCACAAATCCGCTGCGTTGTTCTGCGAGCACCAATACACTCATTCTCATCACCTACCCAGATCCAGGCCACGTTGGTTGAGGAACTCAACTAAGGCGTCTGCTGCTTTTCCCGAGTTATCCTGCTGATGAAGCACTGTAGCTCTGGAGAACTTGGGCCTGAACACGCTCACTACTCTGGTGGGCGAACCGCCAAGGCCAAGACGGTCTCTCGAAAGGCCCAGCTCATCAGGACCGAGCACTGGTATCTGGGCGTTCCTGGCCGCCAGCTTGCCTGTAAGCGTTGGGAAACCAGGCTGGTTCACGTCTTTGACCACGGTGAGCACAGCCGGAAGGGTTAGCCTTACCCTCTCGAATCCGTCCTCCACAATGCGTTCGACTTTCACAGTTCCGTCGCCGAGTTCAATGCGTCGGACGTACGTGCACACAGGCGTATTGAGCAGGGAGGCAACCATCGAGCCAACCTGCCCGGTTTCTCCATCGGTAGCCCTCTCACCGCAAAGAACTAGATCGTCGGGGTTCATCTCGCCGCCTGCCAGATGCCTGATCCCAGCGGCAAGAGTTGCTGCGGTGGCCATGGTGTCGGATCCTGCAAACGACCTATCGCTGAGCAACACCGCCTCATCGGCGCCCATGGCCACAGCCTCGCGCAGGGCGGCCATGGCAGGGCGAGGCCCCATGCTGAGCGCTACAACCCTAGTTCCAGGGACCTGCCGACGCAGGCTCAGGGCCGCTTCAAGAGCGTTCTCGTCCAGCGGATTGATCACGTTCTCGTTCTCAGTTCGAATCATGGTTCCGGTCTGCTCGTCCATCTTCACATTAGCCGTGCCCGGAACCTGCTTGATAAGCACAAACAGCCTCATTCCACACATCTGCTCCGTTCATTGCATTGTTCCGTTAGTGTATGCCGCAGTGTTTGCATGAAACCGCCATCAGGCATGCCATGGGCGCGAATCCGGGCCCGGAACCCCCGTCATGCCCAGCCACAGGCAGCTCACATCATCAGGCGCGGCCCCCGCCATCTGCAGGGCCTGTTCCACCAGGGCCAGCATCTTGTTGGGGGCTCCGGGGCCCTCGATCTCGTCCACAATCCTGCCGCAGTCGGGCGCCTCCACGTATGAAATGCATGCCCCTCCAGTGGAACATACGGCACAACGTGTGGACGTCTGACCGCCGCCTACTCCCACGATCAACCCCACTCGGTCAGCCCTACTCAACTGCATTGGGCTCCTTTCCCTGCTTGCCATGGTCGGGAGCGTTGTCGGGAGGATCTCGCAGCAGCTCTTCACAGGCAACATTCACGATCAGAGCTGCTATGCCTGCAAACAGTATCAGGAAACCAATGGTCGTGGCCAGCAGAAATGCAGCGAGAGCTGTTATTTGAAGCCACAGGAGCAGGGAGTAGGCTGTGGATGTGAAGAAGAGTCGAAAAGAGGTTAGCACTGCTTCGCGGAATCTACACCGTGTAATGGCGAGCACCGAAGGCACATATACCAGCGACATTGAGAAAACAGCCAGCATGTAGGTTTGAACCATGGCAAGGATGAACCTTAGCGTGCCGGGGTCAGACCTGTAATACCACCAGCTGCTGTAGAGGATGGTGTACACTATGCACCCCATTAGCCCGAGCAAGGCGCCCTGGCCAACCGCTTTGGGCAGTGTAGGCCAAAACTCCGCATGTAGGGTGCGCTTGCAGCGAATAGCTAGATGAGTGTACCTGGCGGCAGGCACAATACACATGAGTGAGACGAACGTAACGTACGCACCTGCAAACGGCATCTTGATCTGGAACACACCAGGCATAATTGGAAGGCCCCATACTGCACTCACGGCCACGCACATGAGCAGGTTCTCATATATGGCCCGTGCAGCTCGTTTGAGAACCATGCTTACACTGACTACCGGTTGCTTCGACGACATGCTTCCACCTCTGATCGCAAGGCTCCCATGAGATCGCATCCCAATCGGCCCGGGGTTATACAGCCAAGAAGCACTGGCTGAGAGGCTCCGGTGGCCCCAGGCACATTTGCCGCGCGGCCCCGTACCGTTTCATACGCCAGAACAGCGAAGGCTATAGCTTCCTTGCCATCGCTTGACATTCCATAGTCCTCCGCTCGAACCACTCTGACCGGAGCGATTCCATCGCCTATCATCCTCATCAGGACAGAGTTCAGGGCGCCGCCGCCGCTCACAATCACCTCATCCAGCCCGCTTCGGGACATGACGAACTCCTTGAGGTGCCACACAATGGCCTGTGCAGTGAAGGCGGTGGCAGTTGCCACCATGTCTTCATCTGGCACGCCCCGCCCTTTCCACCTGCCCATGAGATCCTGCGTGAACTCTGCTCCGAATTCCTCTCGTCCACTGGTCTTGGGCGGTTTCCGCAGCACGAACTCGTTCGACATGAGCTCATTGAGGAGTTCCCGGTGGATCCGGCCTCTCTTAGCCATAGCTCCATCTTCATCGTAGCGCATCTTTCCATCGGTTATGGAGCTGACAATGTAATCGATTATCATGTTGCCCGGGCCGTTATCGAACGCGTAAACATCCTGCAGGCAGCATCCCTTCGGAAGCACCGTCATGTTGGCGATTCCACCAATGTTCTGCAGAACACGCGTGCGCTCGGGATGCCTGAACATAAGCCAATCGAAATACGGAACTAGCGGCGCGCCTTCGCCGCCCGCGGCCATGTCGCGGGCACGGAAATTGGATACAGTGGTGATCCCGGTGCGCTGGGCTATTACTGCGGCTTCGCCAATCTGCAAAGTGGCATGGCTCGCCGGAAGGTGATGAATGGTCTGACCATGGCACCCTACAAGATGAACCTGCTCAGGGCTGAGGCCTGCGGCGCCGATCACCCCGAGCGTGGCCCTAGCGAACTCCTCCCCTAACACTACGTTCATACGGCATATCTTGTCTACTGTCGAAGTCGACGAAGAAAACAGCTCAAAGACTTCGTCTCGGAGCTGCGCTTCGTAGGGTGTGGCTACGTAAGCCAGGGTAGTGATTGCCAACCCTTCTGCTTCCGAGCGCTCCTCTATCTGGACAAGGGCCGCATCAATCCCATCGGCCGACGTGCCCGACATGAGACCCACAACTCGCACAGGCTCACGCAACTCAGCATTCACCCCCGCTCTTGGTGAACTCCTTCTCAAGCGCAGCACGAACGCTACTCCCGGCCCTCGCCAGGCGCACCCTTGCCTCCTCAAGATCCAGGCCGGTTTTGGCCATTATCACGGCGAGTTTGAGGTCGCCATTGGCCTGTTCAATGTAGCGCGTGGCCGCGTCCTCATCGATATCAGCCGCGATCGATGCGATTTTCTTCACGCGCCTGGTCAGCTTGGCATTGACCGGACGAAGCTCTATCATGAGATCCTGATAAATCCGCCCAAGTCTGACCATGGAGGCGGTGCTTATCATGTTGAGCACCATTTTCTGAGCCGTTCCCGCTTTCAGCCTGCTGGATCCCATGATCACCTCTGGCCCCACAATGGGTGCTATTGAAACGTCTACCATGTCGCGAATGCTTGACGATGGATTGCAGGTCAATCCAATGATTGACGCCCCAACCGACTTCGCATAGCCCAGAACACCCATCACGTATCTGGCGCTTCCACTGGCCGATATGCCTACAACAGCGTCATTCGCGTTGATGCCGCGCGCCCTGGCGTCTTCCATACCCAGCTCGTAATCGTCTTCAGTTCCTTCCTGCGCGCGTTCCACGGCTGAAACTCCTCCAGCCATCAGCACCTGCACTAGATCGGGCGGAGTGCCGAAAGTTGGCGGGCACTCGGCCGCATCTAGCAGCGCAAGGCGACCACTGGTTCCGGCGCCTGCATAGATCAGTCGTCCTCCCGACTTGAGCGAGCCAACCACCAGTTCGATGGCTCGGGCCACGTCATCCAACACAAGCTCAACTGCATCTGCCACGAGCTTGTCTTCATCATTCATGATCTGCAGGATGTCCCTGACGGAAAGAGAGTCAAGTTCACGGGCATTTGGATTTCGACTCTCCGTAATGGTCACAACCGCTCACGTCCTTTTAGGCGATGTCACAACCCATATTGGGCTGCTCCACGCCATGTGTCCGTCATTCTGCACCACTCGGATGTAGTACACTGTCTCGCCATCCTCAGGCGCTGCGTCATCAAACTCCGCGTCAAAACGGCAGTCTTCTGGGCGGTATTCCCGATAGTCAGAGCAGTCTTTCACCACTGTCACCTTGCACAACGGCGAAGTACCCCTCACTTGTATGCTGAGGCTCACTGAATCGTCATTGCCCAACTTGACCTCAGAGCCCATTAGGTGACCATTGATGCTGAATCCCAGCACAACCTGGGCGCCGCTCGTAGCATAGGTCCGCCTGGAAAGCAGCGCCTCCCATATGGCCTCACGCGTCAGATCCCTTGCGTACACTGCTGTGAGCCCGCTGATGGAGGTATTGCTGGTCCAGGATGTGCCGTGGTGCCACAGCAGCCCGTGGTTATCAGTGCCCCCGACGAGCCCGAACTTGAGCCCTTGCCTGTAAAGATCCTGTGTGAAGTAGCCCTCGAAGTATCTATCGTCCCTAGGCGGGATCGGCCGTATCTGGAGGAACTCGTTGGCGCCATGTGCTGAGCAGATCTCCATGATGGGTTCAATATCTGCATCATGGTACTGCCTGTCAACGCCTGACCAGGCAGTATGGTGAGGTATTGAGAGCCCTCCCGATTTTCTGACCTGGATAGCGAAATCGTGGGAGTGATCATCATCGTAGGCAGAATCCGCCTTGGTGAACAGAGGCGGATAGTCGTACGGGTAGACCACGTGCTTGTGCCCTGGCCCGGGATGCGCATTTCCAGTCCATTCATAGCCGGGAAACACCACAAACTCGCCGGGCGAGTTGAGTGAAGCCGCTGCCTGACATATCTCAGCCCATGTGTAGCCCGCTATCGACTTCTGGCAGAAGTACTCATGATCGGTGAGTGCGCAGAAGTCCATCCCCAAGAGATCACGGCATCGCATGAAGAACTCATCGGCATCGCCTGTGCCATCAGAATGATAGCTGTGTGAATGAATGTCGCCGAAGTACAACTTGTAACCGCGCGCACCGTAATCGCCAGGGCTTTCACGTTCAGCACGCTCCACCCAGGTGCTAGCACCTGCATAGTCAGCTTCCGCCACAGGCCTGGTTCCAGGCTCAGTTCGTGTGATGTCGCCCTTCGCCCAGGTGGCTAGCTTGGCGATTTCGAGGTAGCGAGGGCCCTCGTACACCAGCCATATCAGGCCGTCCGGCGCACGGTTCACCGAGATGTGTTTTCCCCTCTTGCCCCAGGCATTCAGAGTGAAATCTACCCGATGGCTCCAGCTGCAGCCATCCCAGTACTGGCAGTGGAATGAATGTGCCGAACGGCCGAACACCCATATGCGACCCTGGGCATCATCTATGATAGATGGAAACTCCCATCCCTGATCCTCCCCGGTGGAATCCATGCTCACATCGGTTTGAGGAGCATAGGGCACTTCCACCTGGCCAGAATCTGTGACGCGGTACAGCCGGATCCATTTGACCAGATCACCATCTCGATCGGGCCTGCGGTTGCTAGTGTAGGCCAGCCACGTGCTGCCTGTGCCATCGCGGAGAATCGCAGGGTGCATGGAATTGGCACGGGTGGCATTTGCCTCTATGGACTTGCCGCGAGTCGCAGTTTCATCGCCCACATCCTTCTGATCAAGGGGTAGTCGCACAATGGTCACGTTGTAAGCGCCGCCTAGAGCAACATCGTACGCAATCTGCACCTCGCCCGCTGCACCCGAAGATACGGCAGGCCTGAAGCACTGTGCCTGATCAACTGCGTCTAGCTGGTCACAGGCAGTCCAACCAGTGCTGAGCCGTGCCCGCCACGCTACGCGCCTTCGCCCCGCCTCCACCCGCTCCCAGGCAACAACCAGTGCGTGGCCGCAGCGTGTCGCCGTCGGCACAAGCGCGATGGCGGGAGCCCGAACCCCCTCACACGAGTGATCCAGCACCTCCTCTGTTCCCACAACCAGGCGGCCGTCCTGCAACGCTATTTCGCATCCCAACAGCAGCCATGAAGCGTCCCTTCGCGCCGCCCAGACCACATAGGCGACGCCGTAGCCGGCTGAACTGATGTGCGCGATTCTGGGAGAACCCTCAGCCCCTGCCCTACTGCTCACAACGACTGGCTCAGATACCGAATCGCCTGCCACGCGCGCTGCTATGATGCTTGATTGGGCTTCAACGGTGCGCGTCCACGCCACGCACAATCCGCCCTGGTCATCTATGGCGCTATCGGCGTCGGTATCGATGGCCTCCTGGCCTAGGCTGCGACTGACGCTTATTCTGTAGTGATCATCCTCAACACGCTGGACCGGGAAGTGGCGCAACCCGACTGCAGGCTCCAGATCCTCCCTGACCTGCGCGAATACCTTCTGCTTCGATGCCAAGATGAGCCCTCCAATTCTCAATGCGCGTCAGTCGTGCAACAGCGCCCTGCCGTCTTCAGGGTTGAACAGCTGAGCCTTGCCGAGATCGACTACGAACGTCCAGGGGGCACTGGATTCCACTTTGCTGGCGGCAGGCAACTGCGCCGTGAACGTTTTGCCGTTCAGCTGGAAGTAGGCGAGTTTCTGGGCGCCAAGATACTCCACCACCTTGACTCTCGCAGCAAGCCTCGCCTCACACCCCTGCACAAGGCTGATCTGAGCGTCGTGAATGTCTTCTGAGCGAACGCCAAGTATCACATCACAGCCTACGAAACCGCCAAGCCTTGCGCGAATGGCCTCTGGAACCTCGGCAGTAAGATCGGGGCTGACTATCTTCTCGCCGTCGTACGCCACGGTGGTGGTGTTTATCGTGGGAGCGCCTATGAAACCTGCAACAAACAGGTTGCGAGGGTGCTGATACAGCTCATCCGGTGGAGCAATCTGCTGAATCACGCCCTGGTCCATAACGATGATACGCTGGCCCAGAGTCATCGCTTCCACCTGATCGTGTGTAACATACACGATAGTGGTCTGAAGCCGTTTGTGCAGCTCAGCCAGTTCCACTCTCATCTGGATCCTAAGCTTCGCATCGAGGTTGGAGAGGGGTTCATCAAACAGGAACACCTTGGGCTGGCGAACGATGGAGCGCCCCACCGCAACCCTCTGCCGCTGCCCGCCGCTTAACTCCCTGGGCTTTCGATCTAGTAGCTCCTCAATCCCCATCATCCTGGCTGCCTCTTGTACCTTCTGATCAATCTCGGCCTTGGGAAATCTCAGATTCTTCAGTCCAAATGACATGTTCTCGTACACTGTCATGTGCGGGTACAATGCGTAGTCCTGAAACACCATGGCGATATCTCTATCCTTGGGGTGGAGATCGTTCACCAGGCGCCCATCAATATATATGTTGCCGCTGGTCTGCCGCTCAAGCCCAGCGATCATCCTAAGCGATGTGGTCTTGCCGCACCCTGATGGCCCAACAATGGCCACAAACTCCTTGTCACGTATGGTGAAACTCGCGTCGTTCACCGCAAGCACGAAACCGCGCTTCTCGTCGCGAAACTCTTTTGATACGTTCCCAAATACTATCTCGCCCATTGTAAACCTACCTTCCCGTAAGGCGTATTCACTGATCCTAACCCTTGAGTGCTCCTACAGTGATACCCTGCAGGAAATACTTTTGCAGGGCGAAGAAGAGAACTACCACAGGCAGCGACGCAATGACCGCACCTGCCATCATTGCACCGAAGTCGGTAGACTCGGCGAACCTGAAACTCGCCAGACCCACCTGCACCGTTCTCATGGACTCGGATGTGGTCACCAGAAATGGCCAGAAGAACTGGTTCCAGAAAGCTACGAAGGTGAAGATGGCCACGACTGCAAGGCCCGGTTTGGCCATGGGGAGTATGATCTTTCTGTAGATGCCGAACTCAGAACAGGCGTCAATTCTGGCGGCCTCAATTAGTGTGCTAGGAAGAGTGGACATGTACTGCTTCATGAGGAACGTGTTGCTTACCGTACAGAAGAACGGCACTACAAGGGCTGTGTAGGTGTTGCCCATTCCTAGCTTGTTGATGACGAGAATGTAGGTTGGAATCAGAGTAACGTGGTATGGCAACATCATTGTGGAAAGCAGCATCCAGAAAATCGTATCCCTGCCCGGAAAGCGCAGCTTTGCAAAGGCGTACCCTGCCATAGACGAGAACACCACGTTAGCCAGTGTGACCAACCCCGCCACTATGGCGCTGTTCAGAAGCCACCTCGGAGCTTGGCTCTTGCCCAGGAACCTGGCGTAAGGGGCAAGCGAAGGCTTCAGCGGTATCCATGAAGGGTTCATCGAAGCCGAATCCTGCGCATTGGTTACCGACGTCACCAGCATCCAGTACAGCGGGATGATGGTAAACGCGACCCACAAGATCAACACTGAATACATAATTGCCAGCCTGATTGTTTCTCGGCGGTTGTTTTGCGCTTTCACGACCCCATACCTCCTTCGTCCCTAGTACTCCACATCTGTGGAGAGATACTTGAACTGCAGGGCTGATACCACAACGATAACTACGGCCAGCAGGAACGACATGGCCGAAGCAAGCCCGAAATCGAAGTATCTGAATGCGTTCTGATAGATCAGGTAGGCTATGGTTGTCGTGGCAAAGTTGGGCCCTCCTTGCGTCATCAAGTAGACGTTCATAAAGACCTGAAATGAGTTGATAACTCCAGTAACCAACAAGTATAGTGTTGTGGGTTTCAACAGTGGCCAGGTGATGTTGCGCAGCTTAGACCAGTTGCTTGCAGCATCAACATCAGCCGCCTCATAAAGGGACTTCGGAATGCCTCCCATGGCCGATAGATACAGGATCAGTGAAGGGCCATGGCTTCCCAGGTAGTTCATGAGCATGAGGGAAAACAGGGCCGTCTTGCTAGAACCAAGCCACACCACGTTCTCTGCCCCGAAGATCTTCAGGAACCGGTTCAGCAAACCGGCAGGAGTGGGATCCAGGATCCATAACCACACCAGCGAAAGAGTAACCCCTGACGTCACCGCCGGCAGGTACAGCGCGGCCTTGAAGAAAGTTTGCGATTTGGTTCGCAGCTGAAACACAAGGTAAGCCAGTATCAGGCTGATAGCAAGATCCACAGGCACCGTGCCCAGAGTGTAGATCAGCGTAACCTTCATGGACCGCCAGAACACGGGATCTGTGAGGGCGAACCTGTAGTTCGAGACTCCTACCCATGTGGAGGCAAGAGGGCTGTAGTCCTGGAAGCTCATGATGAACGCGCTGACTATTGGGTACAACGTGAAGGCTAGGAACAGCAGCACTGGCGCGGCAATGAAGAAGTAACACCACTTGAACTCATCCAAGAATCTCTTCAAAGTGACGGGTTTCACGGTATAACGGCCCTCCTCGCATGCAGATGCCCCTGGCTAGCGCCTTTTGCTGGCGCTGAAGGGGCCGCCGCTGGGGCGGCCCCTTCGATTAGGGTAGCTCGTGATGTGAGCTACCTTGACAACACGCGCTCAGCGCGCTGAATCAGAGCAGCTGCTGCGTCTTCTGGACTCATCTCATACGCCATGACTGCCTGAAAGATGGGTAGTACTGCCTCGCTGATTATGCGCGACTCCTTGGCCGCAAGATCCAGAGGCAGTGGCTTGCGCCAGTTGATCAGCCTCGTCTGGCTATCGGTGAATGACACGTTATCAGGGTTCAAAGACGCCAAGTTGGCCTTGAACATCTCCCTACCCTTAGACGAAACAGGCGGATATGCAAGCTCGCAGGCGCCCGCGCCAGCCTCAGGGCCCGTCAGGAACTTGAGCAGCTTGGCGGCGTTAGCGGTATGCTCTTCGCCCTGATGCTTCTTCTGCTTGAACAGGCAGTATCCCTCAGAACCGCCGTAGGTGCGCGGCGACTGACCAGCTCTGTACGGGAAGGGCAGCGACACGTAGTCGATGGGCTTGCCCGAGACGGCGCCAACAGCGATGTCCTTCCGCCTCTGAATCGACATGACCTCGAAATACGGGATTCCACGGCCGAATATCGCGGTATCCCAGGTGTTGAACAGCTCCCATCTCCTGCCGGCGCTCATGCCCGAACACTCCTTGGGCATCAGGCCATCGTCCATAAGCTTGCGGATGAGCTTGAAGGCTTCGGCTATGTTCGCCTGGCTCCAGGCGAGCTTGCCGTTGGCTAGAACCAAATCAGTGGCTCCGTTATTCAGCATGAGCATCTCAAGGAATTCACTGTTGTAGCCTGGCATCACGAATGCGTACTGAGTGCGGCCGTCAGGCAGCTTGCGGGTAAGCTTCTTGGCGACATCAAGGAACTCATCCCAGGTCCAGCCATCGCACTGGATCTTGCGCCAATCGATCTTGGACTGCTCGAGCAGCTCACGGTTGCCTCCCAGAGTGTAGATGAACACGTAGAGTGGAATGCCCCAGAGCTTGCCATCGAGGGTGTAGCCATTCAGGCCGATATCCAGCAAGTCGGCGCGCTCTGCGGCGGAGAGATACCCGTCCAGGGGCACCATTAGGCCGGTCTTGGGATACTTCGCATCAAGTTTCCACCAGTAAACATCTGGCGGATCGCCGGCATTCAGCGCGACCTCGAACTTCTGCGGGCCCTCGGCCCAGGAAAGCATCTCTACCTGCACTTCTACGCCGGGGTTCTGTGCATGGAATTTGGCCAAAATTCCTGCTAGTTCCTGGTCATACTGCTTGTGGACGGGATAAGTCCACAAACGAATGACGTCCTTCTTAGCCAGAACAGGTACGGTCAGAGTGGCTGCCATCAGCACCACCAGTAGAGCTAGAACGGACAAGCGCTGCAACTTACTCAAAGTCAGTACCTCCCAATCTTGATCTCCTGGTAATCAGTATCAGTGCATCCCACAGATTCCGTGACCCAGATTCCCGCCCGCAACACGTCCCTCCTTTCATCTCATGCCCTGTAAGCTAGTGCAAACCCGGAACAGTGACCGGGAGTACGCCCGATGGCGTGAGGGATCCGAATACAACCTCAATAGCCGCTTGCATGCTGCAGTCTCTGAAACCGTACGCAGCTATGTAAGTGCCCACATCCGCGAAGTCCTTCACATCGTAGGGATTGCGCATCCCCACAACAACTACAGGCACTCCTACCTCGGCCAGCCGACGCACCAACGCGGCCTGCTGAGGATACAGGTGGCTATTGTAGGTTCCGACTATCACAAGGTCGCGCCCGGCTGCGCCTGCAGCCACCTTCCCGATTTCTTCAGCCGAGGGAGACTGGGATACGCAAATGTCGCTGGCCTCGGGGATTACCGCTCTTACCGCTTTCGCCAACCCAGAGCCGTGTGACCCCGTGTCCTCAACCATAGTGAGGTTCTTGACATCAGGAGTTACAACCAGCACGTTTCGACCGCGCTCAGCATCGTATGGGATGATCCCGTAGTTGTTCTGAACAACAGTCACTGCCCTGCGGGCTATCTCAAGAGCGAGTGCACGATTAGCGGGCGACCCCACCCCACTGCGCCCGACGTCGCTGACTCGGGGTTCGAGTATGCCAAAACGCGCCTTCGCGGCAAGTACACGCCTGACTGAAGAATCGATTCTCTCTCGCGGAATCCGGCCCGAGCGAGCAGCTTCTACAGCGGCTCTGATCGCAAATGCCTGCTCATCAGGCTTATGGCACATCAGAGCAATATCGGCTCCTGCGACTATGGCCCTGATGGCTGCTTCAGCTAGCCCATATTCCCTAGATATGGCGCCCATGAAGAGGTCATCAGTGATAGTAATGCCATCGAAGTGGAGTTCGTTCCTGAGAAGCCCTGTGAGCACGTTACGTGACATGGTTGCAGGAAGCAGAGGTTCAGGTTCGATGGAGGGGAAAGTGACATGGGCAGTCATGATGGCCCCTACGCCTGCTGCGATGGCAGCCTTGAAAGGAACGAGTTCTACGCTGTTCAGCCTTTCGCGACCGTGTGGAACATGGGGAAGGTCGATGTGGGAGTCGATTGTTACGTCGCCCTTGCCAGGGAAGTGTTTCGCCGTGGCTATCACGCCCACCGACTGGCTGCCTTCAATTGCAGCTGTTCCTAGTTTGGCTACGAGCTCGGCATCCTCGCCATACGACCGGGCCCCTATCCCGGGGTTGTCGGGGTTGTTGTTCACATCTAGCACAGGAGCCAGGTTCATGTTCAGACCAAGACCGAGCATCTCCTGCGCCATGACCTCAGCGGCCCTTCGTGCGTAGTTGGGAGAGCCGATGGCGCCTAGCGCCATGTTGCCTGGGAACACACTCACGCCATCGAGTAACCGCGCCACTACGCCGCCTTCTTGGTCTATGGCAGTGATGAACCCGATTGGAACGCGCCTGCGGGCAGCCACTTGTTGTAGGTCGCGGGTGAACGCCCACACCTGCGCATTATCTACGATGTTTCGGCTGAAGAAGATCACATTGCCCACTGAGTTCTGGCTCAGGTGATTCTCCAGCTCTGGGGTGAGGGATTGACCGTCAAAGCCAACCATGACCATCTGCCCAATCTTCTCTTCGAGCGTCATGGAGTTCAGCAGCGACTCAACCACGGCCACGACCTCCCTTTTTGCTCGACACCGCCTGCTTGGTCTTGATCAGGCACGTCATGGCATCCTCGTACCGGCTCATTGCCACCAACACAAACAGGCAGTCGACCACAGATAGCTGGGCTATCCTGGAGGCCAGAGCTCCGCCCCTCATGCTGCCCTCTGCCGCAGAGGTTAGAAGGACGATTCCTGCATGCTCAGCCACGGACGAATGCGGATGATTGGTGATACATATCGTTGATGCACCCACATCCTGGGCCAGGCGCAGCACTTCCAGAGCATCCGCAGTCTCTCCAGAATGCGACACTATCACTACAACGTCCTTCGGCCCCAGCAAAGAAACCCGGGTCAACTGCATGTGCGGGTCAAGCTCGCATTCAGCCGCAACGCCGATTCTCATGAACTTCTGCTTCGCATCCAGTGCAACTATTCCCGAGGCGCCCATGCCAAAGAACGTGGTTGATGTAGCCCCTGCTACCAAAGCCGCAGCCCTCTCCAGCTGCTCGGGATCGAGTACTTTCGCTGTATCCGAAAGCGCCATTGAGTTTGCATGGAACACCTTATTCATGACTACGTCAGCCTCATCCTCGGGTTCAACCTCACCAAAGGCAGTGGGCGGAGCAGCGACTAGATCCCGCGCTAATGCCAGTTTTAGCTGGACAAATCCATCAAACCCAAGCCTCTGGCTGCACTTAACCACAGTAGATTCGCTCACACCCGCAGCCGTTCCAAGCTGCATAGACGACATGTCTACTACATCGTGGGGGTTGCCCATGATGAACTCGGCGACCTTCTGCTCCGATGGTCGCAGTGAGGGCAGTTTCCCACTGATAAGCGGCAAACAGTAGTGCGACACTCCACTACACCTCGTTTGACACAATAGCGTGATTTCGCCCTACACATTCAACATGTGTGGCAGAATTCCTTCCGCAATTCGTGGCCCGCGGAATAATCTCTTATTGGATTCTGTGACGGAGTCGATCGGGATGCCTTCCAAACAGGAAAGCTGTCAGGAAAGCGCAGACCACATTGCCCCTGCGCCAGCCCAGAAAGGCGAGGCGTAGTCACCCTGGCCAGGAACGCACCGCCGAGCGACGCGGCGATGGAGTTCCCAATCACCTGTGATACATGCAGCACCGCCGCTGTTGAAGCCCTTGCCTCCGGCGTGGGAGTTCTCATGGCATGCGCGAATGATAGCGATGACTCGGCTGCAAACACCGCCCTAACCAGCCAATCTGACATACCGGCCACAAGCGCGTTGCCGGTCACGGCCATTACGATGCTGGGAAACGCGATGCCAACTCTCAGCGCAGTAATGGTTTCCACCCCTAGATTGCTCTGAAGCCGGTCGCATGAGCCAGATGGGCAGGGCGGCGGCAATCGACATGAACGCAGCGGCGAAAAGAGTGTACCTGTATTAGAGATAACGATCCATCCTTCTCAGCGGCTCCATGCCGGGCAGGTGGCCTGCGGCTAGAGTGCCCACTGCGTTGTTTGCCGCGCTAGAAGCGAAGCCGCTCAAGCTGAACAACCGGGCCCTGTTCTCCTAAGCGCTCTGCTCGGCCAGAAAAGGTAGCCGCAGCAGGAAGTCGCCAGTCCCCTCAATCCATCTACGACGAGAACCAGTCAAATGGACTGATATCTGCAAGATCCTCAACGCTTCCCACAACCCGTGTAGGGCGGATGCAGGACGACTCAAGGCCCTGCCTATCGGTGGCGCCCGACATCACAAGAACCGATCTCAATCCATTCCTGACCGCCAATTCTATGTCGGTATTCAGGCTATCGCCGATCATGACAAGCTCATCATGGTGCAGGCCAAGGATTCCGGTTGCACACTCTAGTATCTCAGGATGCGGCTTGCCGAGGAAACGTGCAGATCTGCCAGTGGAACACTCAAGCACACGAGTCATAGCTCCGCACCCGAGTATGAAACCATGCTCACACGGGATAATCAGATCCGGATTAGTGGCCACGAATCTAGCCCCCTCGCTCACATGCCTGGCAGCAACGCACAATAGGTCATATGATAGGCTCCGCATCTCAGCCATGAGCACGCAATCGGGGCGTTCATCAGTGACGAGCTGGAAACCGGCGTTCAACAGACCCTGTTCCATCGAAGGTTCTCCAATACACAGAATCCTGCCGCCGTCATAATGCTTGGTGAGGAAATCCACAGCCACCTGACCGGCGGTGAGTATCGATGCCGGCGGCGCCTTTATCTCCATGTCATGCAGCTTGTGACTGTATTCATGGGCGGACCTGGCGGAATTATTCGTCACAAAAAGGAAGGGCACACACTGCTGCTCGAGGAAGTTGATGAAGCGCACAGCTCCTGGTATGGGTTCAGAGGCCCGGTAGATGACTCCATCCATATCGATTAGCACGCCGATCTGGTTCAACTTGCACGCTCCTTAGCTATCCTATCTGAGTGCCATCGGCTACAGGTTCATCGACGGACAGTAGCACCACATCGCCCTGCCCGAGTAGTCCGCCCATTACCAGCACCTCTGATGCGAACCCCGCGATCCGACGAGGCGGCATGTTCACAACTGCAATTACCTGCCTGCCTACGAGGGTATCCGGAGCATAACGCCGCGTAATCTGGCGCTTTCCTTCTCAGGGCCAACCGTTTGAGCACATGATACCACAGATCAACCCATGAGCCGTCGTTCTACCTCTCGCCATGAGTAGTGACACACCATCACGCACACGTGCAGGGCAAGTCGCGTTGCAGCCGGACTCCTTGCCAACGCCCCAAACGTATTGGAAGTTGCCCAGCATGAGCATGCAATTGATACCTTCATACAGCAAAGCCCCCTGCACTTATGCAGGGGGCCACGAGGGGCAAACGCGGGCCTAGCGGGTGTAGTGGCGGCGAAGCTTGCGCACTACATAGCGACGGTGTCGGGAATCGTCTTCGTTATCACAATGCTGAACTACTACTACTCAGTCGTGCTTTTCCCGGAAGGCAATCCCAGCATCGCCTCAGCCGCAAGGTGTGCGAGTCTGCTCGCCGCCTATTTCGCGACCAGAGTTGTACTTGTCACTTTTGCAGGCGCTGTGTTCACAAAGCCGCTCGCGGTCGGGTTAACCACCCTTGTCGTAAGCTATCTCGAGCCCATCGCAGCATCGTTTCAGCGCAGCAAGTCGCTCGTGGCATATAGCCTGATCAATGTGGCGAGCCAAGCACTGGGGACCGGGACTTCGGCTAAAATGACGCCTGGGGCAGGCACTGTGCCAAGTTCTGGGGCAACAGCGATCGTTGGAGAAGGAACTGAGGTCAACGGATGGGTTCTTCCTGCAGCACTGGTGATCGAGGTTGCGGCAATGGTGTTGCTTACCATCTGGCGCATGAAGCGCCTTGAGATCGCACCGGGCACGGAGCGAGGCTGAGGCCCAACCTCATTGCCGCACCTGGCGGAGGCGTGCTGAGAACACACGACACTGAGCGCGCACGGCGCTGCTATATCATCCGCCCTGATATACATGTCCCAGTATGGCCCCTGGAATCCCTCTACTAGAATGTCGATATCCGATCTATCATGAAAACAACCTTCCGCAAGAGAACCATACACGATAACCGCCGACGCTCCATTCCGTCGTCGGTCACCACCCATTTCTGCCCTGCCATGCTCCTGGCCTCCCTGCTGCTATCCAGGCGAGCCAGAGCATGAGGCTGCCAACCACGAACAGGAACAGCTTCTGCACGCCGGGAGTGAGCCACACGGGCCCTGTTGGCAGCCTTCAGCACCACGTGGCGCCGAAGAGATAGAGTTGTCGGGTTACCGTCCCTCCTGTCAGTCGATCAAGCGCCCACCAGCCGAACCCCGCGCCGAATCCCGCTGCCACACCGCCAATCACGGCTCCCAGGACCGTAGCGCCAATCAACGCCCACATGGTGGGCGCTACGGCCTTGACCAACTCCCATGCAGTCAGCTCGCCGCCTGTCGTCCTGACCGCCCAGGCAATCGTGGCGGCAGTCGGCACTGCCAGTGCCACAATAATGGCGACAAGCCTGCCCGCCACAGTGCGTCGCAGCGACCCGGGCCAGGTCGCCGCCAATTCGCCCCACCCATGCAACTGCTCCGGAGCCAACACCGAGGCCGCAAACACAGGCGCCAGCACGGGCAAGTATACCTCCGCCATTCTCATGCACAGCAGCACCCACCTGCCCGCATCAGCGCCCATGTCCATGCTCGCGTCGGTCGGGCCGCCGCCTGGAACCGCCTCTGCCAGGGCAAGCGCCAGCACAATTGGCGCCAGCAGATGCACCCACGAGGCCATGAGCTTGCCACCGTATTTGAGCTCCACCATCACCCTGATCACTTCGCTGCTGCCTCCTGTGCCGCCCTGGCAATGGTCGCCTCAAGATCAGCCACAGTCACAATGCCGTCGCGACCAGCTTGCCCCGCCCTGAGCAATGAGTACACCCGTCTCACGGTTTCCAGCCCGTAATCCTTCCTCGCCTGTTCCAGCATCAACTCTGCGTGAGCCCACAAGGAGCCACTATGCATAACGCCGGGCCAGTATTCCTGCTCCGCTTTCTCCAACATGCGCTGAGCAGCATCGTGCTCCCCATTGTGCTCCATGAAGAGCACCAGAGCATAGCGAAGCACCCCGTTGATAACGTTCATCTCACCTTCCGACGCAGGGTGCACGATGGTGTCCCACCGTGTTCCGCCTTCTGGCCACCACGCGCCCAACACAGCGTTTTCCACCACATTCCTATCGTAGGGCAGCATTTCATTCGCGCCTTGATGTCCTGAATCGCCTCGCGCCAGGCGCTGCACCACCCTGGCATTCACTACCATTGCCCCGGAAGGGGCCAAGAGTGGGCTCGAGGGGAGACTTCCCAGCCTGGGCGTGGGTGGATTGGCCGGAACTATCTCACTGCCTGATTGCGCCAATGCCTCGTAGAAATCCCACCTACGATCTAGATACGTGCGGGCAATGTCGGGGAGCTCAACCCCGCCCTGGCGTGCGGCGCCAACAGTCAGGTAAAGATCCCTAGCCCAGTCCGATCTGAACTCGTACACAGGGTTCTCACCCTCGCCTGATATCAACGTGCCTGGTATGCCCATGTCCACCCGGGTTCCAGGGGGCATGCCTGTATGCACCCTCACATGCATGCAGGCCGAGGGATGAGAGTTCTCAACCCATGCCGCCTTGAGGGCAGCGCCCTCGGTTCGCAGGTCAGTCACCCCCATCTCTCCGTTGGCTACGGCGACGTATCGTGTATGTCGGGCTCCAGCAACGGGGTACCAGGCCAGTCCTGCAGGGAGCCATGCCCTATCCGGCCTGACGATGCCGTTGAGTTCAGTGTTGAGCCACAGGAACTTGCCAAGAGTCCAGTCCTGCACAGGACCGCGGTAGGATATGCGAACAGCGCAGCTCTGTCCGGGCGCAAGCGGAGTGTCCAACTGCACACTCAGCAGGCTGGCGCGTCGGTCGCAGCGAGCGGCGTTCCAACTCCCCTGCCTGACCTGGCAGCCTTCAACTGCGAATTCGCCCCTCAATGTGAACGAAAGCGTACTCAACGGCGCAACACCCGAGTTGATCACGTCCATGACCACGGTATTCTGAAACACACCCTGAGACGGGTGCAGGCGCACCTCCATGTCGTAGGAGCGCACATCTGTCGCCGGGCGAAGTCCCAGCTCAAGCGCTGAAAGCCCTGCCAGTGCCCTGGTTTCCTCTGGCGCCATGCTCACGGAATTGCGCGACGCTTCGAGGCGCGGTGACCAGCGAACCCAGCTAGCCCCCAGAGCTAGCCCGAAGGCAGCCACCGTCACTGCCACTGCCGCCGCCGACATCAGGCGACGCCCCGCCGCCGCCTCGCGGCCCCTCTTGACCAAGCCCGCCGCGGCGCCCGCCCCGAGCAGGCCCAATGCCACCATGGCCACGGCTGTCAGTCCACGGTCAAAGTCGTGCGCAGACCCCATGTCGAGCACCGCAAGCCACCTGGTTGTCGGCCTCCAGGAAGCCTGCCTGCTGCCCATGACCACGGCAAACCACAACCCTGCAGCCACTGGGTAAGCCACCACTGGCGAACCTATTAAGTACCCCACCGCGTAGCCCAACCCTGCAGTCATGACCGCACCAGGCAGCAACTGAACAAACCAGAAACTTACAGCCGCCGCAATGTTCACCGGCATTCTGCCGTAAGCAGCCCAAACCAGCCCCGTTCCCCACACTACTGACACAGCCTGAACTGCAGCGAAGGCCAGGAAAAGCCCAAGTGCTTGGCCTATTGCGATCTCAGTGTTGGTGTGCCAGTAGGTGTCGGTCATCTCAGACGCACGCCCCGACCTGGCCATCGTACCAGCCCACGCTGCCAGCAAAGTGAACACGAGCAGAGCCATCTCATTCATTGAGGCCGCCGATGCCACCGTGGTTTCCACCGGCGCAGCCGGAAATCCATCGGCGCGGTTTACTGCGCCAACGGTCAGGATCACCAGTAGCGCCAGCACTGCAACAACGAACAGCGGAGAACGAGCGATCAGAACCAGCTGATACCGGGCGATGCTCCTGATGCTCCTCACATCACATCGCCTCCATCAGCGCAATGTAGGCATCTTCAAGGGTTGGCTCAGCGGCCGGCGAGGTCGACGCCCCATCCCCGAGGACAGGCGCGGCAGCCGAAACCACCCGCGCTTCCACCATGTCGCCTGAATTCCGCGCGCCCACTACCGTGATATTTGATCCCGCCGACAATCGCTCGAACGCATCGCGGCGGCACCGCACCTCCCACACCTTTCCCCTTGCTTCCGTGATAAGCTGCGCAGGGGAGCCGCGGAACACTATCCTTCCCTTCCGTATCACTGCCATATTGGAGCATGTGGATTCCACGTCGGCGACGATGTGAGTGGATAGTAAGACCACTCTGTCGCCGCTCATCATTGACAACAAGTTGCGGAACCTAATCCGTTCCTCAGGGTCTAGCCCTGCTGTAGGTTCATCAACAATCAGCAGGCTGGGATCCCCCAGCAGGGCCTGGGCTATTCCGAGCCTCTGCAGCATTCCACCAGAGAACTCCCGCACACGCCGCCTGCGGTCCCCCCACAAATTCACTATCTCCAACACCTGCTGTATGCGCCTGCGCCGGTCTGCCCCATTGAAGAGGCCCTTCAAAGAGCCTATGTAGCCGAGAGTCTCCCACGCCGTAAGCCTCGGATACAGCCCGAAGTTCTGTGGCAGGTAACCCAGCTTACGCCTGACCGCCTCCTTGTTCCGGGCAAGTTGCACGCCATCCACAGTCACCGACCCTGATGTGGGATCATGCAGCGCGGCGAGGATTCTCATCAGAGTGGTCTTGCCGGCCCCATTAGGACCGAGAAGGCCGAACATGCCAGCGCCGATTGTCAGGTCCACGTCCGACAGCGCCGTCACATTCGGCCTATACACCTTCGTGAGTTTCGAGACCTCTATGTGCACTGATCGCACCCCCTACCGAATCGCTCAACACCTATACGATCATCCGGCATCGAACGTTCGAAGCCAGAGGTACGCTTCCTCAAGGCTAGGTTCCACACCGCGCCACCCATCACAGCCGCCAGGAAGGTTCTGTGCATCGGCAGCAAGAGCGCGAACGATCGCACCCCCTCCATACTGCCTCGCAGAGCTAGTCACCACCAGCTCAGCCCGGTTAAGTGCATGCAGGGCGCTGTCACACAACTCTTTTGTGTAAACTGAACCTCGAGCCAGATCCACCAGGTCCTCAGGGCGTCCGGCGAACGTGACCCTGCCGCTATCCAACACCAGCAGGCTGTCACACAGACTGTCCACATCGGAAATGGCTGACGCTGATATCACGCATGTGGCATTCAACTGCCTGTTGCGCAGCATGTTCCTGATGCGAGCGCGTTCAACAGGGTCACACGATGTCATGGGCTCGTCCAGCAACAAAACCCGAGGCTTGCCCAACACAGCCGCCGCAAGCACTGTTCGGCGCCTCTCACCCTCTGATCTGCGCCACAACGGCGCGGTAGTGTCAGGGTCCAGCCCACAGTCGATGAGGGAGGTCCGGGCAGCCTCGTTGAGTTCGTTCCCCGCCATGCACTTCAGTTCTCCGATGTACTGCACAAACTGCGTCGAACTGAGATTAGGGTACACGCCAAAACTCTGAGGCATGTATCCCAGCATCGATCGGTACCATCTGAGATCCACAGGGCTTGCTCCACCTCGATCAACTCGGCGGCCCTCAAATACCACACATCCCCGGGCTGGCGACTGCGACGTTGCGAGGCGCCTGATGAGGGCGGTTTTTCCCGAGCCATTCGGGCCCACAATTGCTGTTATGCCCCTCGATAACCTGGCATCCACGTTCTGAAGCACCCAACGACCGCGGCTCGCCCATGCATCTGCCCGCGACCACAGGCCTGAGACCTCAAGAACCTGCTGCACCAGGCCAACCCCCTTCCTCCAGGCGCTTCAACCGAAGCAGGGTTATCCCTATCAGCACCAATCCGCAGGCTACGTACGTCAGTTTCCACTCAAGCCATTCCTGGGCTCCAACAGGCGCAAAAGGGCTGACGCCTCCGTGCAGCCCCGTGGGAAGCAGGCCAAGGGCGCCAATGGCCGACATCACTGCCACAGCAGTTGCTGGCCCCCATTCCAGCGACGCGTAGAGCGCGACCCCTGTAAGCAGCACTGCCGGACCCAGCCACGACAACAGCACCAACCCGAATGGCTGGCCTCCAATGATCGACACTGCAGCTGCAGCTACAAGGCCCACACCTGTATCCACCGCACTAGCGATCAGCACCCTCGCAAGAGCCAGCTGAGCAGGCCCCACCGGGCACACACCCTCTATCTCGCTCACCCCGTAGTATCCCGCCCTCAGCGCATACACCAGGAAAAGGCCTGCACAAATGGGAACTGCCGCCGAAGCTGCCAGCAGACCTCCACTGGCCACACACGCAGCTAGGAAAGCCGCCGCAAACAGCGCCACTCCCAACACCAGGCCTCTGGGCCCGATTATGTGCAACTGGCCCATGATGATGCCCATTGACACTCTCCGCGCCGGCGCGACTGCAACGACCGACTGGGCCGTCTGCGCTGCTGTGGCCGCTCTGGCCTCCTTGGCCCCCCGCGCCGCTTGGGCCAACGCCTTCGACTGCTCCACAGTGGGCACAGGAGCAGGATACGACGCAATGGCATGCAGAACCGCACGAGCCCCATCATCGTCGCCCAAGTCCAGTTCAGCAAGGATCACATCTATCTTCTTGTCGTCAGTGCATCGCCCGCGCATTCTCCAGCCCCCTTGTCCTCCATGATCCGTTTGAGCTTGTTCACCGCACCATGAAGCCGGCTCTTCACTGTGCCCTCCGGAACACCCAGAGCCTTCGCGACCTCCGGAATCGAAAGGTCCTGATAGAACCTGAGCACCAGTGCCTCACGATAGATGAAAGGCAGTTGAGCCAGAGCCTCGACAACCTCCCGCCGCTCCAGGCGACTCACGGCTTCATCGTGCGCGTCGTTGTCACTTGGCCCACTCGGCCTCGCCTCCGATTCGCCAACATCGCCATACAACCTGACACGCCGGGCATACGCCGATTTTAGGTAGTCCTTGAGGCAATTGCAGGCTATCGTGAAAAGATACGGCCTCACCGGCCCCGGGTATCTGTACCTGTCGATTGTCGCGCAGAACCGAGCGAAACACTCCTGAGCAGCCTCTTCAGCCAGATCGACGTCACGGCACATTCTGTACAGGTAACCAAGCAGCGGGCCGTGGTATCTGTGAACGAGCACCTCGAACGCAGCCTCGTTTCCATGCTGGCACTGCAGCGCCAGCCGCTCATCAGAGAGCGAGACCTCGTTCAAGAGCCCACCTCCCCCTTCTCGCAGCCGTGCCCGTATCTACTACGATGCAGCCAGTACAAAGGTTCAGTTGGTGATGCAGAAACTGAGGCCAAGCGTAATCCCGAGGATCGTTGCCACTACGAACGTCGAGCCTGATGAAGCATGCCCGATCGACTCGCTCTAGCCGAAAATCCAGCTCCCACAGAGCGGCTCTGTTACTGCCCCATTTGAGCATCTGCACCTCCTACGCAACTGCCCCAGGCGGTGGTTGACGCCCGCCGGGCAGGGAACTCACCAGTCCGCCGACTCCGCGCTAAGGCCCAGCGGCGCAAGCGCCCTGGGCAGGATGCCCAGGCAGGCTGCGATAGTCATCCCGTAGTTCGTAACGGGCACTCCCGCATCCTCCAGCCCGTCGAGGCGCGACACCATCTCGCGCCTGTTCAGCATGCACCCGCCGCAGTGCACGGCCAGCTTGAACCGGGCCAGATCAGCGGGAAAGTCCACCCCGCGGCGCCACTCGAACGAAAGCTCTCCGCCGGCTTTCCGTTTGAGCAGTCGTGGGATCTTCACGGCGCCTATATCGTCGTCAACCGGGTGATGTGTACACGCTTCAACAATGAGGACATTGTCTCCCGGCTCGAGAGACTCGATGGCATGCGCGCCCCTGGCAAGCAGCCCGAGGTCGCCCTTGTGCCGGGCGAAGAGGATCGAAAACGACGTGAGGTCAACCGAACCAGGCACGAGGGCATCGACTTCGCGAAACGCCTGGGAGTCGGTGATGACCAGTCGGGGCCGGAAGGCGGGGGCAGCAAACACCTTCTCGAGCTGGGCCACTCGCGTCGCCATCGCGACGGCATTGTGATCGAGGATGTCGCGTATGGTCTGGACCTGGGGCAGTATCAACCGTCCCCTGGGCGCCTGCACATCTTCCGGGATCACAAGCACAACCGTGTCACCTGGGGTCAGAAGATCGCCCACGATGGGCGGTCCGTCCAGCTCCTGCGTCCCCTGCGTCCGCGAAGCCACGGCCCGGATGGCTTCGATGAGTTGCCCCAACCCTTCTCGAGTCATCGCGCTGACAGGTACGCGCGGGGCGCCCGGCAAGTCATGGGCATCCGCGTGAAACTCGCGGCCATCGGACGAGACTTGAACCATATCGGTCTTGTTGACCACTATTGCATACGGGACATGTCTCTGGTCAAGTTGAGAGAAGAGCGTGCTCTCGGGTCCGCCTGCACCCTGGGTCGCATCTATCACAACCAGAGCCATGTCTGCCTTGTTGATTGCTCTCCGAGTCCGGGCCACGCGCGCGTCTGCAAGGACGCTCTCATCGTCGATTCCGGGCGTATCGATGAACACCACAGGCCCGAGCCCGTGAATCTCCATTGCCTTGTAGACGATGTCGGTTGTGGTGCCGGCGACGGGCGACACCACCGACACGTCCTGCCCGCATATGGCGTTTATCAGGCTGGACTTGCCCGAGTTCATCCTTCCTAGAACGGCGATATGGATACGATTCGACATCGGGGTCGCATCAAAGCTCGCTGGGCTCATTTCGCGCCTCCTCAGTGTTTGAAAGCGTCCGCCTAATACAGACGGCCCGCTAGAAGTAGAGATCCCTCTCGCCGCTCTTGATTTGCTCAATTCTGCGCTCGCACTCCTGACGCAGCCTCGGGTCGACTTCGGCGAACGCGCACCTGATCGCCGGCTCGGCAAGCCTGACGGTATCCGGGGACGCGTAATCGCACAGGTATTCCTGGAAGGTCAGCAACGCGTTGGGTTGGCAGAATTCGTGGATGTGGCTGGTCTTGGCGAGAGACATGAAAGCCTCGCCTGTCCTGCCAGACCTGTAGCATGCAGTGCAGAAACTGGGGACATAACCCGAGGGGAGGAGGTCGCGGATGATCTGGTCAAGATCGCGGTGGTCGCTCACCTCGAACTGCGGAGTGTCGTAGGCCTCATTCCTGCTGTACTCCCCAACTCCAGTGCACGAACCCGCGCTTATCTGCGATATCCCTAGGGCTATCACCTCCTGGCGGAACTCGGCAGCCTCCCGCGTTGACAGGATCATCCCTGTGTACGGCACCGCCAGGCGCAAACAGGCGACTATCCGCTTGAAGTCGTCATCTGACACCAGGTGCGGAAATTCATCGAGCGACATTCCGGCGGCGGGCCGCAGTCGCGGGAACGAGATGGTGTGCGGTCCGACTCCATGGGCGCCATCCAGGTGGTGCGCATGCCGAAGGAGCGCGACAGTTTCGAAACGCCAGTCGTACAGACCGAATAGCACCCCGATTCCGACGTCATCGATGCCGCCGGCAAGCGCCCTGTCCATGGCAGTGGTGTGCCAGTCGTAGTCCGCCTTGGGCCCATTGTGCACGCGGCGATAGGTCTCGCGATGGTAGGTCTCCTGGAAGAGCACGTAGGTTCCGATGCCAGCGTCCTTAAGCCTGCGGTAATCGTCCACGGTGGTGGCCGCGATGTTCACGTTGATCCGACGTATGCTGCCGTTGTCGCAGTGGGTATCGTATATCGTCTGCATCACCTGGGTGATGTAGTCGATGGGGCAGTTTGCCGGGTCCTCGCCGGCCTCCAGCGCGATACGCTTGTGGCCCATCCTTTCGATGGCCCGGACCTCCTCGCGCACCTCGTCCATGGTGAGCTTACGCCGGGGATAGTTGTTGTCCCTCTTGTAGGCGCAGTAGTTGCAGTTGTTCACGCAGTAGTCGCTCACATACAGCGGGGCGAAGAAGACCAACCGCTTTCCATATATGGTCTCCTTGATCTTCCGCGCGGCCGCATAAACCTCACTCAGCAGCTCGGGGTCGTCAACCCACAGCAGGGCCGCCAACTCCTCGAGGTCGAGCCCGCGCAGTTCGAGCGATTTGGCGAGAACACCTCTGACGGCAGCCGAGCTGTAGCGCTTGCCCTGTTCGAGGGCCCTGCCGATCTCCTCGTCGTCTATGAAAGTGCACTCAACTCTGTCTCGCGACATCTGAGCATTCCCCTTTCCGTATGTCCTCTTTCCGTATGCCCTGTCCCCATCGAGCCTTGGGGCTGTCTCCCCGCCCGGGACAGATCGACATGCCCAGCCGGTTGATCTCACGCCTGGCCGCATCTACTGCCTCGGCGATTTCATCTCCATCGGCCCCGGGCTTGCCGGGGTAAATCTCGTAAAGGCTTCTGTACTGCCATGGAGTCACATCCAGCATGAGAACATTCGCCCCGGCGAGGAGAGCGAGGAAACGAGCATCGCCGAAGCAATCTGTGTCTTCACGCCCGGGGCCGTGAGGCGGCGCGCTGCAGGCGCCCTGGCCGTAGCTGCCAGATAACTCGCCCATCGTCGCTAGATACGCGGCAGCAAGGCCCCTCCAGGCGTTGTCCTGTCTGCCGACTACGCCAAGAGCGGTAGTGGCTGGCATGTGCGCCATCGGAACCAGCAGACGCGCGACTGCAACGGTGTTAAGTGTGGCGCGAACATCGGGCGTCCGGGCTGGCCACCGCGCGTGGCCCCGTTCGTGCGCCGTGCCGCCGCCAGCCGCGCTCGAGTCGCCGCCCGTTGCGCCAGCGCGCAGCGGGGTATCGGGATGCGGGATGAACGGCCCGATGCTCACCATTTCGTAGTCCTCTTCCCTGCACAGGAGGAGGTCGCGGGCCACCGACGCCCGGTCTTGGCCAGGCAGGCCCAGGATTATCCCGGAGCCAACTTGATAGCCCATATCCCTCAGGGCTTTCAACCTCCCAAGACGCGCCGCAAGTGTGGTCGTGGGTTTGAGCCTCGCGAACAGCCCGGGGTCGCCCGTCTCGAACTTGAGCAGAAACCTGTCCGCCCCCGCCTCTCTCCATAGCCGATAGTGCCGGTCAGGCGCCTCACCCACGCTCAGGGTCACGGCTGCCCCAGTTGACGCCTTGATTCCGCTTACCGCTCTCGCGAGGCCGTCCGGCGGGTAGCCAGGGTCCTCACCCGACTGCAGGACGAAGGCGCCGAACTTGTGAACTCGGCATGCAGCCAGGGCGGCGCGGATGATCTCATCCGGGTCCATCCGGTATCGAGCGACCCTGCCGTTGCTGCGACGGAGCCCGCAGTAGAGGCAATCCTGCCGGCAGTAGTTGGAGAACTCGATTATGGCCCTGAGGTGCACACATGAGCCGACGGCCGCCACCCGCGCCCGGTGGGCGTCTGCCCACAGAGCCGTCTCACGAGCCGGACCAGGCGGGTCAAGAGCCGCTGCGATATGTGCAGCCGTAAGGCTGCCCTGTTCGTCGGCGCCAAGTCCGCCGAACAAGGCGCGGTCGCCCGTGGCAACACAGCTACTCGCCATCTTTGCCATCCAAATTGACCAGGGTGACGCGGGACTTGACGCCTCCGATCGACCCCAATTTGCCTGTCATGGCGCCGATTGTGTCCGTGTCGCCGTCCAGGATGAGCGCGATCACCGAAACGCCCCGGTCCTTGTATGGAACCCCCATGCGACCGACGATGATGTCCGCATAGTCGCTCAGAATGCGGTTTACAGCAGGCGCAGCGTTCAGCCTGTCCTGCACCACAATCGCCGCCACGCCCACGCGCTTGTTGACTCCCGGACTGCCTGCCTTCGCCTTCTCGCCTGACGATGCCATTTTCTCTGTCCCCTCCTTCTATTAGCTCCCCACGCTCGCCGGTATCGCGAACCCGATCATGACGCGGTTTTACCCAATCAAAAAACCCGTCGTGCGGACGGGTTGATACTCCTGAGGCGAGAAAGCCCTCAGGAAAGCGTCAACCCTAGGTTCAGGCCCAAACCCTACCCGCAGGTATCCTCAGTATTCACCTGATAGGCGCCGCAGTCGCAACGCAGTAGTCCCGTTGGCGGCTGCGCACAATGTCATTGTAGCACAGCCCGCTTGTGAAGGAAAGCACAATCCGCTCGGGCGATGGTGCCACTTTTCTGGAGTATTGGTGTCAGAATATCACACTGGCTGACGATATGGTGATAAAGGGGCGGGTCAAGAGAGGAAAGGGTCTGTCGAATCGCCGAGACGCATTCGCGCGGCGCAGACAAGAACCTGCGCTCTGTTCTGAAGATGGAGTTGGTCAAGAATCTGTCTCATGTGGTGCTTTACGGTCCGCTCGCTGATGAAGAGGGCGCTGCCTACTTCCTTGTATGACATTCCGGACGCGACAAGCCTGAGGACCTGCATCTGGCGCGGCATCAGTATCGATTCGGTTTCTATGCGGCGGTCGTCGTCCGCCCGGCGCTCGGCCCCCGCGCGATCGCCGTGAGGCGCCGGGTCACGAGAGCGCTGGCTATCTCGGGCCTCAAGTAGAGTGCCAAGACGCGTGAACTCCTCCAGGATTCTCGCCGTAAGGCCTGGGGAAAAGGCTACTTCGCTCTTTTCCAGGGCCGACAGCATCTCCATTAGCTCATCGGCGTCAACGTCCTTCAAAACATAGCCGGAGGCCCCGCTCTTTACTGCCTCGAACACGCTGCTGTCGGAGTCGATCGCCGTAAGGATCACGATACTCATTTCCGGAAGCTCCGCCTTGATCAGACGCGTGGCAGCTAGCCCATCGCATCGCGGCATGGATATGTCCATCAGTATCACGTCCGGACGCATCTCGCGCGCCATCGCAAGCGCCTCCAGCCCGTCCTTGGCCGTCCCCGTTGCCTCGACCCCGCGCCCCGCCATCAGGTCGGCTAGGCCGCAGGCGAACAGCGGATGGTCGTCAACGATCAGGATCCTCATCGGTCTGGTCCCCTTCGTCGAATCTTGACTTGAGTGGAATGCATACCCTAACCTCCGTGCCCTCGCCGGGCGCGGATCGCAGCGTCAAGTCGCCGCCTAGCCGGTCAGCCGGCCAGCCGGTAAGGGCCTGGGCGGCAGGGTTGATGGCCACGATCCGGTCCTCGAAATTGGTCACGATTATGCCGTCGTCCATGTCCCCGACCACGGTGGACCAGGCAACCCAATTGTCACCCTTATGACTCTGACAGTCGCGATCGCAAGCAGTGTGTATGAGTAGGCTGTCCAGATCCAGAACCAAGGGCCGTATGCCTTGGCGATGAGTGCAACCGGTCCGCTTGTGTCGAGCCTGATGTTGTAGCGCATCAGCTCGTGATGTCCGCTGATCCATACCATCACCTGGGTGATTGCAGGCATGATCAGAAGGAGCAAGATATTGCGCCGAGTCAGCCGCTCCCCCTTACCTGACAGACCGAGCGCCGTAGCGAACCACGCCACAGGCACAGGGGTTATCCCGGCATACTCGATTCTCGACCAAAGGAGTTTGGCTTCTAGCTCCGCACTGCAGAGCTCCATGGCGTTGCAGAGCGACCACTGAGCCGTAGCCAGCATGAGGCAGCACAGAGCCGTTGCCCCGGGCCTGCCCCGATGCCTCCAGGCGACTACAGCCATCACAAGAGCTGTGATGCCGCTCACTATGTACGGAATCGAAAAAGGCGTGTATTCGAAGTGCATTGTGCTCAACCTCGTGACAGGTTACTCTGCACTTCTTTCTTCGATGATGTGTTCGCGGATAACCCTGCAAATCCCGCGGGTTTCCTTGGCTACGCTACCACCTTGCTCATAAACGTGATCGTCGTGATGCCCAGGCGCAGGACGTAGCCCTTGTTCTACCGGTAGTTAGCCTGTGCCTCTCTAGCATACAGGGCATCAGTGCACAAGATATCGCAGTATCGGTGGTTCCTAAGCTCATTTTCCGCAGCAGAAGAGGCTGAGTTTTCGTGCTGTAGTCAGATACTGTAGTCAGATTCTCTGAGAAGGTGCTGGCAGCGCTCATGTCGAACATAGCCCCGATGCAGACGCGAGGGTGGTCGGCATGGCGCTGAGGAACCCTCAACCCGTATCCATCGGGCGTTTTCACGAAGTGCGATCGGTAGGCGAGGTCTGCAAAATCCTCGTCCTGAACAGGATGGCAGGTTACCGCAACCATCTGGTTCATCTGTACCATCAGGCGACAGTGGAAGAGCCATATCACATAGTCTCGGAGAATCTGGATGGCTTCCGTGCGTTTTCGGATTCCATTCGAGGAAGGTGCGGCACTAGAAGGCGCGACCGATGGCTTGAAGAGTCTGCGGTCTGAAGATATCCTTCTGGACATGTATCGGAGTACTGTCGCCCGTATCTCGGGATGCTAGCATCAGGCAGAAGAATGGAGACGTTCGCAACCCGGAGGTGAGCCGTATGCCGGACTTGCTTCAGGCAATCATAGACAGGATAGTCGAAACTGCCGAGCCAGACCGCATAGTGCTATTCGGATCCAGAGGCCAGGGCAAGGGCGCCGCGGATAGCGACTACGATGTGTTGGTTCTCAAGCACGGCGTGACTCATCGCAGACGCCTCGCGCAGGCGATCTACCTCGAACTGGCCGACATTCCGGCCCCAGTTGACGTGATTGTGGAAGACCCCGACAGAATCGAGAAGTACCGAAATACTCCCGGTTTCATCTACAGTGAAGCCCTCAAGGGACGCGTGGTCTATGAGTGGTGAGGCATGGCGAGCACGGATCGGAAGAGCAGAAAGCAACCTCGCCCGCGCCAGGCTTGGTCGCCAGTCGGAGGACATCCCGTACGAGGATATCTGCTTCGATGCGCAGCAGGCTGCGGAGAAGGCCCTGAAGGGCCTCTTGGTGCACTCAGGTCTGGATGTGCCAAGAACCCATTCCATCGGCTACCTTCTATCACTTATCAAGGAGACTGGCGGCATGCCCGTGCCGCCGCAGGTGGAGCAGGCCGCGCAGTTATCGGACTACGCCGTAACCACCCGGTATCCCGGGGACTGGGAACCCGTGGGCGAAGACGAGTACAAACAGGCTCTGGCGCACGCTGAAGAGGTGTGGAAGTGGGTGATCACCGTCACCGGGTACAAGTAGAGTCGGAGACCCCCGGAACTCAGTAGTTCCCCGCGACCATCGCTCCGTATTGTCCGTGCCCACAAACACCACATTGTCGAGTCTGCGGAGGGATCCAAGTATGCGGGCCGGACGCAAATCGGCCCCTGCAGATCCCCTCTTCCACCCCCCTGGCCCACGTCCGGTCTCCGACCGTATGTGACCTCGCATCGAGGAAAGCCGCCGATGCTTCCTTCAGCTTGACCGCGTCACGCGAGGCAACCGTTCATGGCCCCTGTACAACTGATTCCAAGCTACGTTCAACTCCTCGGGGGTACATCATCGACATTGACAGCACGATAGTACACGTGGTTGATCTCAACCGCGATGGCGCTTTCCACACTCGAGTCAGCAACCTCATAGACCTTACCAAGCGTCCAGTGGGTCCGGTCAGCACAGGAACAGCCTGATCCACGCCAATCGACAGCAGCCAGATCCTCTCTCGGAAGAACACGCCTGGATTCCGACTCAAAGGTCACCGAGTCGGCGACTGCTCCAAGATAATCGCCCCGTTCCGCCTCCGGCAAGACCTCCTGGGTGATCCGATAGGTGTTGCCGCCGGCCTTGATCATGGTCGGATCCCTGGTATCGAGGCAATACGTGCCTTCCGCCCCCGTAGTCCTGCGTTTGAGATGCAAGAACTGGTCTTCCCTCGAGACGCCGACCGACTTTACTGCCCGGTGAAAGCGTCCATCGACATCGACGGCCAGTTCTCCCGACTCGAACAGCGAGTAGACATTCCCAAAGGAGTAGACAGTTCCCGATATAGAGTCAGAATCCCTGCTAAATGGAGCAAAGTCGATCAGACGCCCATCCTCCAGGACCATCGCCCATTTCCGGATAGTTCCGACCCAGGTGTTCAGTGCTTCCCGCTCGACTGTATCCTCAAGAATCGCGTATTCATCTCCCATATAGTCGAACAACCGAACGTCTTCCCTATGGATGCGACACGCCTCTGGGCCTCGGCTCACTCTCGAAGCTGTCGGTCTGACGCCAGAGCATCCTGCAAGAGCCATTGCCGCCAGTGCCAGCGGCAAGAGAACCCGATGTCTGATCCACACTGTACTGTCCTCCTTTCCTCTTCTCCACAGCGATTTCGCAGGCGTCTCAAGCGGTTCACCTTCCCAGTCTGAGACTCACCTGCTCTTCCGGAACGCCCGCGCCGCCCAGATCGTCAGCAGGCATGAAACCGCGGCCGCCGTCATGCCGAGTCTTCCCCAGGGAAACACAGTACCCGGGAGGAATCCGGCAGCCGCATAGTACGGCCACATCAGAACGATCCACGCCGTCACGGAGTTGAGTGGGATTCCCGATGCGACGATCGCGAGAATCGAGGCGATAGCAGCACAGAGCAGCGATGCGATCCGTCTCTTCCGCAGAAGCAGCGCCGCCTGGCCCGCGAGCACCGGCGATTCGAACAGCAGGAGAACCTCGAGCGGACACAGAACCTGCGAAACGCGGATCGTTCTCTGTCCGAGGATGACATTCGCCGCCCCGACTGAAAGGATCGATGTGGCAAGCACGGACAATGAGCAGAAAGCAATGGCGATGAGCAGATCTGCCAGGACGAACGCAGAGGGGCGCGAGGACCTGCGAATGTGAAATCCATCTCCTGCCTCGAACTCTTCTCCGACACTCAGGCTCTCCCACAGGAAGAGAAGAATCGGGAACACGACAGCGTAGCCCGTGAAGATCAAGGTCAGCCGGTCCTCAATGGAGTAGTGGTCCATTCCGATAAGGAGAAAGGATGCCAAAACTGTTCCTGCAATGGTGTGCGATGCCAGAAGGGTCGTTAGCGCACTCCCCTTCATCCGATAGCAGCGGCACGCCAGAACAAGACATGTCTGCTTCAGAAAGCCCCCCATCATCTGTTCACCGTCCTGGTTCTTCTGCTCTTCCAGAGAACGAGCGCGGCGAGAACCGCGGCCAGCAGGACCCCCAGGAAGATCGCGGCATACGGCTTCCCCTGCATCGCCTGAGCGATGGTCCCTCCATTGTATTCCTCAAGCGCTCCAGACGGATGAATGGAGAGCAGTCGCCCGGTCGCGACAAAAGGGTAGCTTGCCGGCGCCAGATACCAGAATGTCGCCTGCGCGGCCAGCGGCCCCAGTGCCATGTTTATGCAGCACAAGGCGACAAGGAGTACGCCTCCCGGTTTCACAGACGCAAGTTGCGTCACAGGTATCATCCACGCTTCGGCCAACAAAATCGCCAGAAAAGCCAAGCAGTAGCGACCAAACGGAATCGGATGCGTCTCCATCGCGCCCGCCGTGAGGCGTGCGATTCCAGCGACGAACAGGCAGCAGATCGCAGAGGACAACGCCGTACGGATCGTTACGAGGAGCAGATCCGCCGCCACGAGCGACTCTTCCGGCATCCCGGAAAACGCTCGATTCTGCCCATGAGCGGCACTCCTCTCATAGTCCCACCGTATCCACTGAAAGGCAGACATCAGCATACTCATGAAGAGGAGTTCCCACCAGTACACCATTGCTCTCGATGCATTGGATGCTCCCGAGATCAGGACGGACACGAGAAACGTGGTCAGCGGGACAAGGACCATGAGCGAAGCCATCCCGCTGTGCTTCTCCTTGAGGTACTCCGACTGGATAGCACTCCTCATCGCGAACGGTCCTCATGTCGGGTTTCGGAAGACGGGATAAACAGACCTTGGAGATGCCGAAGGTCTCCGCTGGGTCCATCGAAGATGATGCGGCCCCCCTGCAGCATTATGACACGGGGCGCCAGCGCCTGAATCTCCAGCAGATTGTGGCTCGACAGCAACACCGTCGTCCCCTGTTCCTGCAAGCGATCGATCAGCTCAATGAATTGGTCGACGCCCACGGGATCCAGCCCGCTTGTCGGCTCATCCAGAAGCAAGAGTTCGGGGTCGGGCAGCAGCGCCATGCCTATCCCGAGCCGCTGCCTCATGCCGATCGAGAAGAACTTCGCGCGCTTTTTCCCAGCATCCTCGAGTCCGACCATCTGCAGCACTTCCTCAATCCTCAGGTTGCGGATGCCGCGCACGAGCGCGAGCACCTTCAGGTTATCAAAAGCTGACAGATGACCGTACAGCGGAGGCCGTTCGATCAGCGCTCCGATGCGCTGCTGGTCCGATGCGGTCAGTGGGCGCCCCTGAAGGAGTACCTCGCCGGAATCCGCTCGTTCGAGCCCCGCAATGATCTGCAGCAGCGTCGATTTTCCGGCGCCGTTCTCACCAAGAAGCCCGGTCACCTCGCCCTTCTGCAAGGAAAAGGCGATATCGTGAAGAATCTCGACCCCACCATATGATTTCATGACGCCCTTGACCTCAAGCATAGTTCAGAGTCGCCTCCGATGGGGTTCATCATGCCTTCGGTCTGACTATGACACTAATGCTTCAAGGTTCTATCAGAAAAGTCACCACTCCCCCTTCCACAGGAGAATTCTCGATCCGAAGACACCCTCCATGGTGCTCGCAGACTCTGCTGGCAAAGGCCAGTCCCATTCCATAGTGACGCTCGCGTCCCTCCCGTCCGGACTCACGGTAGAAGAGTTGCACCCCCTGCGCAAGCTCCTGTTCGGAGAAGCCGGGTCCGTTGTCGATGACCTGAAATCGGACGTAATGATCCTCCACCCCAACGGCAATTGTAACCCTCCCACCATCGGAGACATGCTCACAGGCGTTGCCGACTGCGTTAAGCAGCGCTCTGGCCAGGAACATCAGGTGGACCGACACAGTGGCATCGGGACCGATCTCGTGATACTCAATGGAGTGCTCAATGTTCTTGAAAGCAAAGACCCCCGAACACATCTTCGTCAGAGTGTCGACGATCTCGTGAATGGACACTTCCCGCTTTGCCAAAGGCACGGGATCCTCCGATTTCGAGTACAGGATGATCTCCCTGGAATAATGGTACAGCGTGTCGGCAGCCTTCTGTATCTCCGCGTTATACTCCTGCTGCTCTCGGCTGAGCGGCGTCATTTCCAAGAGCTCGCTGTTGCCCTGGATGATCGTAATCGGAGTGTTGATGTCGTGCGCCAGCATCGAAATCTGATACTTCCGCTCTTGTTCGATCTGGTTCTGCCTCGCAATGGACGCTACTAACTCCTGGTCCATCTGTATGACGCTGTCCCGGATCTCCTGAAACTCCGAGATCTGCGATTCCTCCATATGCGTGGCGGATTCACCGTTCCTCAGCAGGCGGCAGACCATTACGATGCGGTTGACCTCCCACTTCATCCGGAGAACATAGCGGACGATCGCAAAGAGTACAAGGAGAAAGAACAGCAAGATGAATAGCAGAATACTGCCGGAGTTGAAGTTGATGCGACTCGCCCACTCGGGATCCGCGAAGCGCGGAAGATTCCCCTCGGTATCCCCTGGAATCACCGCGCCGGTCCTGATGAGTATCGTCACGATGAGCGCCGTCACTAGCAATGCGACAACTCCCGCGATCACAGCCTGGACCAGTAACCAGAAGACCTCCTGTGCGAAGCCGCTCCTTCGAGGACGCTTCCTGTGCGCGTGTCGATGCTTCATTCGGCCCTCCAGCGATACCCTACTCCCCAGACCGTATCGATCGGCTGCAACCGGTAGGGCTCCAGCTTTTTTCGAATCTGGTATACGTATTCGGACACCGAGCTGATCATAGTGTCGGAGCATAGATCGTACACCGCTTCGTAGATCGTCTCCCGCGTATAGGTCTTGCCGGGATGCAGTGCAAGCAGTGTCAGAATGTCGAACTCTCGACGCGACACGTTGATCTCCTCCTTACCGACAAAAACCCGTCGCGCGTCGAAGTCGAAGGTGATGCCGGAGATGGTGCGGACGAGCCGCTCATGCGGCAAATCCCGGGCCCTCAGATGCGCCTGGACGCGCGCGATGAGCTCCTTGCGGCGAAACGGTTTGGCGACATAGTCGACGGCGCCGGATTGTAGTCCTTCGACGAGATCCTCTTCCTGAGTCTTCGCCGTGAGAAAGATAACCGGACAGTCGATGTGCTCCGCGATGTGTCTGCAAAGCACTATCCCGTCCATTCCCGGCATCATGATGTCCAGGAGGATCAGGTCGTACCCGAAGAAATCCTGCACGCGAAACCGGTCGACCGCTCCCATCGACGATACCTCGTATCCCTCCTTCATCAGCATCGTCTCCAGCAGCTTCCGGATCGAGGCATCGTCATCGATCACAAGAATCCGCTTTGTCCGCTCCCTCTCCATCCCGGACTGTCGATTGCTTTGCGCGTTCGTATCCATGACATACTCCTTCTGCGGGAATAAGACTGAAGCAGGTTCATTGCTTCGCCTGGCCTCAACGATTCCTCCCATCAGCCTGCACAGCCTGTATGTACTTGACGGCTCTCTCCAGCGCCTCGTCGGGATGAACCCACAGGTCGGGCATGAGGCCGCGACCATCGGGGTTAACGAGGTCTTCGCATAGGGATATCTTGGTGCCGCACGACAGCCCGATTTTAGAGTTCGGGAGGATGAATACACCCACATTCCCTGCGAGCATCGCCCCACAAGTGTTTGTTCCGACAACCACCACGTTATCAAGCTGCTGGACATACTTGACAAAGTCCTCTCCGGCTGAGCCCGCGTAAGAGTCGATCAGCACGACCAGGAGTGTATCGTTTTCCGCCCTTACGCCCCCAGTGACAGATATCAGGCTCCAGCCGGGCCTGTCCGGATCAGCCCCAGCAGCTTGCCATGATCGGACACTGATTGGTCCCGAGGAAGTGCCGGCGGCGAACAGGTCCGCTCCCGCGTACGACAAGAAATTCTCGAATAGCTTCCCGGCCGTGCTCGTCACCAGCAGAGCGTTGAGACTGGCCGGGCACACATCAGCCCCCGAGAGTTCCCGTGCCCACTCCAAAGCGTACGGGCTGTTTCCACCCATATGCGACCTCAGGTCGAGGATGACGGCAGGAGCCTTCCTTAGCTTCCTCGCATCGCGCGTCAGCCTCTCAAGCTCCGACATGGTATCAGGTCGCGGTGTCAGACTACGATTCACGGCAACCGGAACACCGTCTACATGCCTCAGCTCGTACACGGGTCCACGCACACGGGCCGAGTCAACCAGTTCGAGCTGAACAGGTTCAGAAGAGCCATCGCTCCACTCCAGCTTGACGCATATGTCCACATCGGAATCGCTCACAGCGCCAAGGCAGTAGAAGATCTCTCCATCGCTGTCTATCGACGGCTTCATCCAAAGTGACGGGTCTTCGCCCTCCACGGCAGTCGCCCATCAGTCAGGCGCATGGCGCTGGCGGAACCTGCCGCCGCATTCATCGAACTCCATGTCGAACCTTGCGAAGAACCTGTACCTGAGGCACATCTTCTTGTCGCCGATGGAAAAGTGACCGTCCTGTATGAAACCGAGCTGTCGCTGAAGCAATTCGGCAAGCTGACCGGGATTAACATCCTCACCCGGGAAATCTTCGGTCTCTGCAAGGATGCTTTCCTTAGCCGCAAGGAACGCCTCATCCCCGCCGAAGAACTGATACGCCCCGTATCCGTACTTCAGCACTCTGAAGAGAAAATCCACATCCTGCCGAGCTTCATCTTTCGGAATAAGTGAAGGCACGATTCCCAAGTCCCATCTGTTGAACGACAGAGTCTCAGGATGCGGCTCATCCCAGAAATCGCCATATCTGTACAGCAGCCGTTCGAACTCCGCCCGCGCCTCAGGCTTCGTTGCACCGTGCTTGTGAGAATACGCAACCCGAACAGCGTCCGACAGAATCGACACCAGTGCGCACGTGAGGACCAGCGTTACAGCGAAAACCGCGCCGGCCCTTCGGGTCATCGCACAACCACCTTCTCTTCCAACAGCAGTCTCAACGGTCAGTTCAGCAGGAAGATACTCGCCAACGCCTACCATATTCCCTCTCCGCTGCCGGTTCAACGCCATATGCTGACCGTACTCTCGATACGCGGCTCAAGCGCTGCAGGCCGCATCAACCGGTGCAGAGCTGCGCTTCAGCTAATCTAATCCCATTCCAGGACTCCGCTCGCGCGCTCCCGAGGCGCCAGTCCAGCCAAGGCCCAACATGCGGCGACGACGGCGAGGCATACCATACTCGACATAGTGAACAGACGAGCATGGTGTTGGGCACCCAGTATCTTGTACCATACTGAAGACAAGACGAGGGGAGACATCGAGAAAAGGACAGCTACGTACCACGCATGTGTGTATAGCATGATAATGATGCCCACTACTCCGAAGGACGCCAATGAGACCAGAGGCGCGACCACTAGGCTGGCAATGGTCCATTTCAGTGTGGGCAAGCTCAGGCCCCGCCCGATTACCGACATCCCGCCGACGTACAGGCCAAGGGCCGCGAGAACGACCACATATGTCACGGCGAACACCGCCGACACCTTGGCAGCCCACACCGCCCTAGGAGTGACTCCCGAGCACAGGATCGGGATCATTGTCTTTCGGGTCTTCTCGCGAATCATGAGGTTCGACACGATGTAGGCTCCGGCGAACACCATGATCCATAGCACGAGCAGTGGCATCTGCGCATTGGCTGCTGTGCTGAGTGCAGCTCTGTAGGCGGCGGTCTCTGCGCCCTGCGTATGAAGCGTGCGAGGTAGAGTCATCACGGGAATCAGTGCAAATCCCAGGGCGCCCAGGAGGCTCATGGCAATGTGCAGTCCGCCCGTGCGAAGGGCTTCCGCGATGTCCTTGCGCACAAGCGTCCGAAATGGGCCGGTGTTCATCCGTGATTCGCCTCCTCTTCCTCCTCGATGGCTGAAAGGAACACGTCCTCGAGCGTGTTCCCCATCTCCCGCACCTCACGGAATTCGATGGAGCCCAGAGCCAACCTGCGCAGGACTTCACTGGACTGGACGCCCTGAGCCATCGCCGCCTGGACTGTGTCCTCTGCGACCCATGAGTGTTCCGCTACCGTGAGCAGGGACAGCGTTAGTTCTTCCGAATCGCGAGACCAATTGCTTTGAACACGCTGATCTTGTTGCCATAGTTTAGGATTCCCAGACGATAGATCTGTATTGATAGCTTAATCACAAGAATCGTTGCGGCGACGAGGAGTACGAGACTCACAGACAGATCCCCTATGGAGACAGTCGTAGTGAAATAGCGCAGAACCATGGCGAAAGGAGACGAACACGGAAGGATGGACATAACACGCAGCACCTTGCTTCCGGTCTTCTCCGGAAACACCCGGGCACAGGCACATATGGTATACGAAACGATGAATGTAGTATACCCAATGCCGAATGCGTTTGCACGTCCGTCCACGTTGGTCATTAGGGATGCCTCGGCCGCAAGCATAAAAACGTAGAACAAGAGGCCAGGAATCGCAAAGGCAAAGAAACATGCGAATCCCTGTGGAGCTATTCCTGTTGCCTCTGCAAGAGAAATGGGAGAACGCGACCCATTTGCCCAGACCCCAAGAACCCCAGCCAGGACGACTATCGCGAGTTGAATGACGGCCAATGTAGCAGACGCCAGGACCTTACCGAGAATCAAGCTCTTTGGACTCGTACTGGTTACCAGAAGCTCCACTGTCTGAAAAGTCTTCTCCTCCGCCATTGCATTGATGATTAGGACGGAATAGCCCGTAATAGCAATAAGCATGATGTTCATCAGAATCATGCCAACAGCCGTGCCTACATCCGTTTTGTCGTGAAGAGCACCCTCTGCGCCCTTCCTGTCTAGGTTTCTACTCTCCTGAAGCCTATCGATAACGGACGTGTCAGTAGACTCTTGACCTTCACCATTCCTCTGTGAAGAAGCAGCCGTGTCCATGAACCTCGGAATGCACGCAAGGAAGAAGACCATGGTCACAACAAGAATCGTTGCGACCCAGATGCCCCTCTTGCTCAGCAGATTTCGCAGTTCAAAACGGAATACCGTCCTAAACCCTTTCATCGTCCCCCTCCTAGTACAATAGAGTGGCTTCCAGCTGGTCCTTGAAGAGCTAAAAGAGTCGTGTCGAGGATCAGCGCGACAGCCAGACAGTCGAGCGAGTTCACAGGTTCATGGGTTATCTGCTAGGCTGATGAAAACTTCCTCCAGGTTTGGCTGATAACTACCAAAGAGCTCAATCTGTAAGTTCCGCGAAAGCAGCTCATCTAGGAGACACTCCGGCGTCTTCCCGTTCTTGAGATCAACAATGATAGACTGCCTATCCTCGCTCACATCAATGTCAGATATCTGCGACAGTATTGCTCTGGTTTCATCACGCGATTCATGAGCAAGAATCAAGCGCAGCCTATTCTCAACCCGGAATCTCCCTTTTACCGCTTCAATTTCAGCACTTACCGTGATTCTGCCGTCCTGAATGAAGGTTACGGCATCGCAGAATTCCTCTACCAACCCCATCTCGTGACTCGAAATGACCACAATACGGTCCTTCTCGGAAAACTCATGAACTACGTCTTTCAGAGTCTTGGTGTTAATCGGGTCCAGACCACTAAAGGGCTCGTCCAGGACCAGAATATCCGGATCACCCAAGACTGCCTGGATAATGTGGATCTTCTGCTGATTCCCCCGAGACATTGTGCCAAGATTCTGGCGTTCAGAGTTGGCAAGATTCAAACGTCTCAACCATTCACGGACAGTTGCCCTAGCCTCCAGGGGTGTTAAGCCCTTGAGTTCACCAAAATACACTAATTGATCAATGACGGTGGTTCTCGGATACATGCCGCGTTCTTCCGGAAGATAGCCGAACCTATGCTCACCTCGCCTGATGGGAATTCCGTCCAGAAGCACATCCCCCGAATCGCATGCAAAGACGCCGATCAGAATACGCATTATCGTTGTCTTTCCTGCTCCGTTCTGCCCGACAAGTCCCATGATCTTACCGCTGTTAACTGCAAAGGATACATCATGCAGAATCTGCTTGCCGGCGAAGCTCTTATTCACCCTGGCTAGCTCCAGAATCATCTCATAGAGATCCTCCACTCAACGAAATCCCCGACCGGAATATCGGCCGTCCATGGCCCAATCTCTCCTGTACCTGCTGGTAATCTGTGTTCAGAACCCCTAGGGACTCAGCTTCTGGGTTTCCGGGATCTGCATTTCAGTTGCGCCGAAAACAGAACATATGCCAAAGTATTTCCGGAATCACCAGACGAATTCAGTTGTCGACTCTTCATATCACGTATCTCTGGACAGGCATCAAGGATCTACTCCAAGGCGCCGGACCAAGTCTGCAGAACCCATCGGCTCAAGAGGGCGCATCACCTCCCATAAGGCTCCTGAGCATCACAAGAACGTGGGCACGTGGCGACGCTTACACTGCCCCAAATCCCATTTCGCCGTGTTCTCCATTGTTCTAGCTACCCCATGTCCCGATAACCCCGCCTACCATTTTTCGTTCTGACCATACGTCATCTGAGCCAAAGCAAGGAAGGACTCGTTGCCATTTGAAGGCCTCCGCGCGACTCAAAAACACCTCGCATCGCCACATGCCACCAAGGATTCTGAACACCGGCTGCGACTGCGGAGATCATTCTTCCAGCGCATAGGATAGCAGGGCGAATAGTTCCTTATGCAGTAGCACTTGCTCATCGGTTGGCACAACGCCTGGATCTCCCAACGACATATTGTCCAACACCTCCTTTGGCTTGAAGGATATTTCCGACCCCACTATACCCGGAATGCAAAACTCCACGGCCCAGGCCTTTACTGGCAAGACCAGCGGCAACAGGAACAGCCCTGGCCCTACGAATCATCGCGCAGCTTGCCTCCTCCCCAAGCGGCAGTTCGCTTACTCAATTCAACGTAGGATGGCATTCTTCAACCCCTTCTCCATTCCCTCTCTGCTGCAGCGCCACTGCATAGAACAGAAGAAATGCAGCCGAGGCACAAGGCACAGAATGTCCCCACAGGGTTCGCAGGAGCAGTGCCGAATACTTGAGTGGTACTCTCAGTTATGGAGGTGCTTTTCTTGGCGATGGATATCCGCGAGTTGATCTCGAACCGTGTCGCGTCCATCAGCAGCCTCACTCGCAAGATCAACGAGGCTAGTTGGCGCGCCGACACCACCGGCGACGCCGACCAGCGCCGCGCGGCCACGGAAGGCAGAAAGCGTCTGGGCCAACTGCTTTCAGATCCCGATGACTACCAGACGCTGAGGCAGGCTGAGTCTGCCGGGACGCAGGATCCACTGCTTGCCCGGGAGATCTCGGTGCTCGCCAGAATGTACGCCCGAAACCAGATGACTGTTGAGGAGATCACCCAGCAGGCCGACCTTGAAAGCGAGATTACCGAGATCTTCGTGCACTTCAGGGCCAACCTCGACGGGCAGACGGCATCCGAAAACGACATCAACCAGGTGCTTGCCCAGGAGCGCGATACGTCCAGGCGCCGCAGGGCCTGGGAGGCCTCTAAGCAGATCGGGCGGCAATCGGGCCCTAAGGTGATTGAACTGGTCGAGGCGCGCAACCGCGCCGCCAGGAGAATGGGATACTCTAACTTCTATTCTATGTCCCTCGCCCTGGATGAACTGGACGAGGCTGACCTGTTCACCCTGGTTGACTCTCTGGCTTCAAAGACCGACGCCCTGTTTCAGGTAGAAAAGGCCAAGCTAGATAGGTCACTGGCCGAAAGATTCGGCGTTTCAGCACACGAGGTGGGCCCGTGGCACTACTCAGACCCATTCTTCCAGCGCGCTCCGGTGGATGGCAGTGTGAACCTGGATCCCGTCTTTGAGGGACTAGACTTTCCTGAACTCGCTCGCAGGTTCTACGCAGGCATCGGAATGGACGTGGACGATATTCTGTCTCGAAGCGATCTGTACGAGCGCCCCGGGAAGTATCAGCATGCGTACTGCAACGACATCGACCGTGAGGGCGACATTCGCACAATCTGCAACCTGCGCGACAATCACGAATGGATGGCCACGCTCCTGCACGAATTGGGCCATGGCGTGTACTTCAAGTACATCGATCGCAAGCTGCCCTACCTGCTGCGCGAGCATGCCCACTCCCTCACAACAGAGGCGGTGGCGATGGTCATGGGGAACCAGGTATTCGACGCACGTTGGCTCACCGAGATCGCAGGTGTTGATGAGCGCCATGCCCGAGAGCTGGAGGCTGCCGCAGCGCGGGTATCTGCCCTCGAGTCTCTCATATTCATCCGTTGGTGCGTGGTGATGGTCAGCTTCGAACGCGCCCTTTACGAGAACCCGCGCCGTGACCTGAACGTCCTGTGGTGGGAGTTGGTGCGCCGCTACCAGATGGTTCAGCCGCCGGCCGGACGCAACGAGCCCGATTGGGCCGCAAAGATACACATTGCCCTCTACCCAGCCTACTACCAAAACTACATGCTCGGCGGACTGCTGTCGACACAGCTTCAGTCCACCATCGCTCGGCGCTTCGGAACCAAGTCGTTCACAAACATGCGCGCAGCTGGCCAATGGCTGATCCAGGCGGTGTTTGAGCCCGGAGCGAAGTGGCCATGGAATGAGATGATCGAGCGAGCCACAGGCAGCAACCTAAGCGAACAGGCCTTCGTAGAGACTATTTCGGTGCTGGAGGATTGAGAGCATCCGCTCAAAACTGAAGTCTCATCTTATGCCCGTACTCAACGAATCCCGAGATGTGCTCTTGCGGAAAAGGGTTCTACCGTAGCGCTGCCGCATTCCGGGCAGTTCACGCGAGTCAGACAACCGCACGATCTGCATTGGAGCCGGCCGTCGCGCCGAGAGAGATGCGCTTTCCAAGCGTCGCCCGCAACCTGCAGTGATTCCGGACCAGACGGCGCCAGCCGTATTCCCGTAGCCTCAAGAAAAGCATCCAGCCCGTGCGCAGCTGTAAACTGGCACGCTAACTCGGCATAGACCACTTCGCAGATAATCAGTGCGCCGCGGCGCGTGCCTCATCCTGGCGGTCACCGAGTGGCCTGTCCCGTCTGGTCGCACGTTGAGAACCTGTGAATCCTTCGGTAAACCGTATTGCGCGAAACTCCGAGCTCCTGGGCGACACGGCTGATGTTGCCTCCGTATTCCTGCATGAGGGCCAGCAGGCGCTCCTGCTCGCGCCGCTGGAGCATCCGGCGCATACGACGCCTTTCGTCTTCAAAGTCTGCGAACCGCGCCTCCGGTCCAGCCGCTGGCGCAACCACCGGCCCAGTTGCCGGCGCAACCGCGGGCGCAATCACCTGCCCAGCTGCTGGCGCAACCACTGGAGCAACCGCCCGCGCCAATTGGTGAGGGCTCAAGATCTCTTCCGGTACGTACTGCAGCCCGATCCTTCCATCTGTCGCAATGCTCACCATGCGCTCAACTACATTCTGCAGTTCGCGCACGTTGCCTGGCCAGTCGTAGCCCATCAGGCATTCTATGACGCGCGGATCCACCTCGTTCACTTCCGTGCCGAGCCTGCTGCCTGTCTTGGCCAGGAAGTAGTCGAACAGCAACGGTATGTCGTCTGGCCGTTCACGCAGCGGGGGCAACTGTATCTGGATAACGTTGAGCCTGTAGTAGAGGTCCTGCCTGAAACTGCCTCTGGCTACCGCCTGCAGCAAGTCTTTGTTGGTGGCGCTGATCACCCGCACGTCTGTCTGGGTGACAGCGCTGCCGCCAATTCGGATGACGTGCTTGTCCTGCAGGACCCGATGCAAAGCCACCTGTTGCTCAAGGGGCATGTCGCCGATTTCGTCAAGAAATAGGGTGCCGCCTGAGGCCAGCTCGAACTTGCCTGGGCGCCCACCGCGCGCGGCGCCCGTGAAAGCTCCTTCTTCATAGCCGAACAGCTCACTTCCAACGAGTTCGCGGGGGATGGCTCCGCAGTTGACTGGAACGAACGGCCTGTCCACACGGCGACTTCGGTTATGTATCGCCTGAGCGATCATTTCCTTTCCAGTGCCGCTCTCTCCGCATATCAGTACATTGCTGTCGCTCTGGGCAGCGATGGAAGCGAGTTCTACCGCCCGGCGCAGCTTCTCGTCGCGCCCTAAGATGTCTTCGAACCTGAAGGTCGCGTACGACCCACTATACCTGCTGATCAGCTTGGTTATCCGCTTGGACGGGTTGAGCGATATGACGCCGCCGCTGATGTTGCCTTCATCGTCGCGAATGGGCTTGGCAGCCACTAAGCAATGCACGGGTCCGCCACGGGTCTTCAGCGCCATATCGATATCATCGAAAGCTTTGCCCATTCCCAGCATCTGAGTGAAGTAGTGCGGCTTGTTCACCAGTTCATAGATGGGTTTTGTGTATGGCCCATCTGGTTCGGTTGAAGCCATCGGCGCCCCCAGGATTCCTTCGGCTGCCGGGTTAGCGCGCTGCGTAATGCCACGGTCATCTACAAGTAGTATTCCGTCTGACGTGATCAAGAACATCTTATTGAGGTTGTCGTTGAGCAACGTGAGCTGGCGTATCTTGGCATTGATGCGCACCTGCGCCCGGACGGCTTCCGCTGCTGCCACTATCATTCCCAGCGTGTGGGCGTGTGTGCAAGTAGAGGGGCCCGACATCTGCAACGCCCCGATTATCTGCCCCTGCTCGCCGAGGATCGGCGCCGCAGAGCACGTCCAGGTGTGAAAGCGCTCGCAGTAGTGCTCGTAACCTGAAATCTGCAAAGGGGTCATCGATGCCAGGGCGGTGCCGATTCCATTGGTGCCAACGTGGTGTTCGGCCCAGCTCGACCCGGGCACGAGGTTGACGAGACCAGCGCGCTGCAGGGCGTCTTCATCGCCAAGCACCTCCATTACCCGCCCTTGCTCGTCGGCCAGAATCACGATGAAGCCTGATCCGGCGACGAATCTGTACAGGCCGGACATGAAGTGGCGCGCCACCTCGATCAAGTCGCTGTGGCTCTCGCGCAGTGCGTCAACACCTGAGTGATCCAGCGACAGGCGGCCCAGTGCATCCCTGGGATCGACCATGGCCTCCTTCGATCTCCTCCATGAGGCAGCAACCTCAGGACGAAGCGCCGCCTCGTCAACATCCCCTGTCTTCACAAAACGCTGCCACGCCTCAGCAATATGTGGTTGGTGTGTGATCTCGGAAGCCATGCGAAAGCCGCCGTCCTTTCCACATTGAACGTCATGGCCTGCTGCCCCAACGATGTGAACTTGACCGCCAGTCACAGTGTAACATAACAGTACCACAAGTGTACCATCGTGCTAACACCAGAGTGGCGCTAACGGTACAGATGAGCAAGCGGGAATCCCGGCACACCGCGGGCGAAGGAGCTTGGGGCGCAGAGCGTGACGATGGCATGTTATTTGCATCATTCTCTATTCTGTCAGCCGACTCGAAGGCTACCAATGCGAAAGGGAGGATCTAACCATGCAGAAGCCTATGGACAGGCACTACAAGCTGTTCATCGACGGGAAGTGGGTAGACGGTAAGGAGGGCAAGACGTTTGACACGTATTGCCCAGCGAACGGAGAGCTGCTTGCCACGTGTGCAGACGCGGGCAAGCAGGACGTGGACCTCGCCGTTCAGGCGGCGTGGAAGGCCTTTGAAAGCTGGAAGAACACAAGTCCCGTGGAGCGGTCTACGATCCTGCTGAAAATCGCCGATCTCATCGATGCAAACGCGGAGAAACTGGCCATGGTGGAGACCATCGACAACGGCAAGCCGATACGCGAGACGATGTCGGTGGATGTGCCTCTGGCGTCCGACCATTTCCGTTACTTTGCCGGCGTCATCAGGGCCGAGGAAGGCACAGCGGTGATGATCGACAAGGATCACATGAGCATCATTCTCAGCGAGCCACTCGGAGTCATAGGCCAGATAGTCCCGTGGAACTTCCCATTCCTCATGGCGGCCTGGAAGATCGCGCCGGCGCTCGCAGCGGGATGCGCCGTGGTGATCAAGCCATCTTCAGCGACCCCGCTCTCAACGCTCGAATTCGCCAAGTTGCTTCAGGAAGCAGTCCCACCGGGCGTCGTCAACGTGATCACCGGTCACGGTTCCACCACCGGCGAGTACATGCTCAGCCACCAGGGCTTCCGGAAACTGGCGTTCACCGGCTCCACTGACGTTGGATACAGCATTGCGCGGGCCGCAGCCGACAAACTCATTCCGGCAACCCTCGAGCTTGGCGGCAAGTCGGCTAACATCTTCTTCGCCGACTGCCCGTGGGAAAGGGCCATTGAAGGCGTGCAGATCGGCATCCTGTTCAACCAGGGGCAGGTGTGCTGCGCAGGCTCCAGGGTCTTCGTCCATGAAGACATATACGATAAGTTCCTCGCGGAGTGCGTAGCTGCGTTCAATAAGGTGAAGGTGGGCCTGCCGTGGGAGAAGGACACGATCATGGGCTCGCAGATCAACGAGACTCAGCTCAAGAAGATACTGTCGTATATCGATGTCGGCAAGAAGGAAGGGGCCCGCGTGGCCTGCGGCGGCGAGAGGCTCGTCCAGGGCGAACTGGCCAAGGGGGCTTTCATGAAGCCTACCATCCTTGCCGACGTCACGAACAACATGAGAGTCGCGCAGGAAGAGATATTCGGGCCTGTAGTGTGCTTCATCAAGTTCCACGATGAAGACGAGGTCATCAAGATGGCCAACGATAACGAATACGGACTGGGCGGCGCCGTGTGGACTCGGGACATCAACCGTGCGCTTCGCGTTGCCAGAGCCGTCGAGACCGGGCGGATGTGGATCAACGATTACAACAACCTGCCTGCCCACGCCCCGTTCGGCGGGTATAAGAAGTCCGGCATAGGCAGGGAGACGCACAAGATGATGCTGGCGTACTATACGCAGAAGAAGAACATCTTCATCAGCATGGCCGAGACCAAGTCCGGTATGTACTAAGCCAGTATGCACTGAGACTGCATGCGCCGAGACTGCGCGTACCGAGACTGCGGCACGATTTCGCGCGCGAGTCCTAACGCAGTCCACACGCGCAGTCCACACGCGCAGTCTCAGGGGATGAGCTGGCCCGGTGTGCTTCGAAGCGGATGAAGCCTCCGGGCCGGCTGCTTTCATTGGCGCCTTCCGAGGCCGTCTGCTCAGGGGATTGTTCTCGGTCGCGCCCCGACGGCGCGCGCCTTGGGGGCCGAGCGGAGTTTCCCATTTTTGAGCACGAACCGCCGGAAAATCCTCACGGATGAGAATCTCCACCCGCCGCTTCACTCAAAAATGAGAATCTCGGCATCGCCGCCCGCGATCACTCACGCGAACAAGCACAAGAGCATGTGAGGTAGGCGGCACCGTCGCGCCGCCTTTCCTTTACGCCCAGATACGCGCGTTGTGCCCGCCATGGGCATCCCTGCACTGGTGATCCACTGACGGCATTCAGTCGCGCCCCGACGGCGCGCGCCTTGGGGTCCAGGCGGAGTTTCCCATTTATGAGCACGAACCGCCGGAAAATCCTCACGGATGAGAATCTCCACCCGCCGTTTCGCTCAAAAATGAGAATCCCGGCACCACCGCCCGCGACCACTCACCCGGGCCGTCTCCCGCGCCATCTCCCGGGCCGTCACGCGGACCGACGTCTGCTCGGGCCTCCCGTAGGCTCTCTCTCGTAGGCTCTTTCCCGAACGCCGTCTCCCTTTTCATGATGACTTCCTATGCATCTTGAACTCAAGGAAAAGCTCATTGTAGTAGCTAAGCATCCGTCTTCCGAGGTTCACGCACACCTCCAGCTTCTCGGTGATATCGGGGCCAGGGTAGAATCGTCTGTCGCTCGTAATCTCCTCTGGCAGATACTCGAGAGCTCTTTCATTGGGTGTGGAATACCCGACGTATTCAGTGTTTTGGGCAGCATTCTCCGGATCAAGCATGAAGTTGATGAATAGGTGCGCCCCCTCCACGTTCCTGGCCGTTGTTGGAATTACCATGTTGTCGAACCACAAGAGCGACCCTTCCCTGGGTATTACATAATCGAGTTTATCGTTTTCGCTCATGATTATCGCAGCATCACCCGACCAGACGACTCCGATTGCAGCTTCTTCATTTGCAAGCAGCATTTTGACCTCGTCCCCGACAATCGCCTTCACGTTCGGGGTAAGCTCACTCAGTTTCCGCTGTGCTTCCTGAAGATGGTTGATATCCGTGTCATTCAGGGAATAGTGGAGGCTGTTCAGGCCCATGCCCATCACTTCACGGGCACTGTCCATAAGCAGGATCTCGCCCCTCAGTCCTTCATCCCACAGATCATCCCAGCCTGTGAACTCTCTCCCTTCAACCATTTCGGGGTTATAGATGATCCCGAACGTCCCCCAGAAGTAGGGGACAGAGTACTCATTACCCTCGTCAAAGGGTAGATCCAGAAAACGCTGGTCGATGCGTTTCAAGTTTGGAATCTTGGAGTGATCAAGGGGAACTAGCAGCCCTTCCTGCTTCATCTTGTTGATCGCATAGTCAGATGGGATCACCACGTCGAATGTAGTCCCCCCGTGGGCAATCTTCGTCAGCATCGCTTCGTTGGAATCAAAGGTCTGATAGATTACCTTGATTCCTGTCTGTTGCTGGAACTTCTCGACTAGGTCGGGGTCGATGTAATCTCCCCAGTTATAGATGGTGAGGGTATTCCCACCCGAATAGCCGTTGGACGAGTTCAGATACGACGTGAGACAGACCAAGGCAAACGCCACGATGAACGCCGTGGCGAACATGCGCGCAACTTTCCTCATTCCCCGGCCTCCGCTCTGCTCGGCTTAGTCCTCTGCATGTTCATAATGTAGTAACCGATGGCCAAGGCCAAAGTGACCAGGAAGACCAGCGTCGACAGCGCATTGATGGTCAAGGAGATTCCTTGCCTTGCTCGCGAGTAGATTTCCACAGATAGCGTGGAAAAGCCATTTCCAGTGACGAAGAACGTCACGGCGAAATCATCGAGCGAATAGGTCAGGGCCATGAAAAAGCCGGCGAGAATCCCTGGAGCAATGTATGGAATCACCACTCTGGTCAGCACATCCAGCCTGCTCGCTCCCAGATCTCGAGCAGCGTCAATCAGTGTCGGACTCATCTCCTGCAGTTTGGGCAGAACCATCAGCACGACAATGGGCACGCTGAAGGCGATATGAGACACCAAAACCGAGACGAACCCGAGTTTGATTCCTATCGCGGCAAACAGAATCAGAAAAGACGCCCCGATAATGACGTCAGGGCTCACGATCAGCACGTTGTTCAGGGTCAACAGGGCACTTCGAAACCGTCTCTCTCTGACATGCACGATGGCAAGCGCGCCTGCAACTCCAATGATCGTGGATATGGCAGCAGACAGGAGGGCAATGGCCAGCGTGTCCAGGAGAATAATGACGAGACGTGTGTCCCGAAACACCTCGCGATACCATTCAAGGGTAAACCCCTCGAAACTGCGCATGGAACCTCCGCTATTGAAGGAGTAGTACGCTAGGTAGAGGATCGGGGCGTACAAGATGAAAAAGACGACGACAAGGTAGGCTGTGGAGGCTCTCCCTGTTCTTCTCATGCTACTTACCCGCCCTCCTACTCTCTGTCAGCGCCATGATCAACCCCATGGCAATGATCAAGAAGACAGCAATGGTCGAACCCATGCCCCAGTCCTGCGTAACAAGGAAGTGCTGTTCAATAGCGGTTCCAAGGGTAATCACGCGGTTTCCGGCAATGAGGCGAGTGATCATGAACAGCGACAGTGCCGGGATAAACACGGCCCGACATCCCGATTTGACCCCGTTAATCGTTAAGGGGAAGACCACTCGGCGGAACGTGACCCATGGCGACGCCCCAAGATCTCGGGCTGCTGCAGCCAACGATGGGTTCAGTTCGTCAAGTGCGTTGAATATGGGTAGAATCATGAACGGGATGAAAATGTATACAGCCACGAAAATGAAGCTGAAGTCGGTGAACAGAATCTGCCTCGCTCCAATTCCCACAGTGTTGAGCAGGGAATTGACGGGGCCATAGGCCCCAAACATGCCAATGAAGGCATATGTCTTGAGAAGCAGGTTCATCCAGGACGGCATGATGATCAACAGAAGCCAGAGCTGTTTATGCTTTGTCTTGGTGAGCAGGTACGCCGTCGGATAGGCAATGAGCAGAGAGAATGCCGTAATCAGGAAGGCATACCAAAATGACCTGAGCGTCATACCCAGGTAAACCCCTGTGAAGAACCTCCTGTAGTTCTCCAGGCTCAACGCCCCATCAATGTTGAACAAGGAGTAATACGCAATGAGCAGGATCGGAGCGATGACAAACGAAACGATCCACAATCCATAGGGAATGAGATAGATGTTGCGCGTCCTATTGTGCATCGCGCGCCTCTTCATATGCTTCCAAACGCCTGTCGAATTCGCCTTCGGTCTCGCCCAGCCGCATAACATGTATGTCATCGGGTCTAAAGTCTAGCCCGATCTCATCGCCTACCATGGCCGTCTTAGTTGAATGGACAAGCCATTCGTTCCCGTCCTCATCATAGCAGCAGATTTCGTAGTGGACGCCTCGGAACAACTGGGAATCTACGCGAACTTGCAGCTTGCCCTGGCCTTTCGCTGTGATCTCCAAATCTTCAGGGCGAATGACGATCTCAGCTGGTTCGTTAGGGCGAAAACCCCTGTCTACGCACTCAAACTGATAACCAACAAACTCCACCAGACAATCCCTGATCATGGTTCCAGTAACGATGTTGGATTCCCCAATAAAGTCGGCCACAAAGCGGTTCACCGGTTCGTCATAAATGTCCTTCGGAGTCCCACTTTGCTCAATCGCACCATTGTTAAGGACGAAAACCTCATCAGACAGTGCAAGCGCCTCTTCCTGGTCATGAGTGACAAAGACGAATGTGATTCCAAGACGGCGCTGCAACTCCCTGAGTTCATACTGCATTTCTGTGCGAAGTTTGGAGTCAAGGGCCGACAACGGCTCATCCAAGAGAAGCACCTCTGGTTCATTCACGATTGCCCGGGCGATAGCTACGCGCTGTTGCTGACCGCCGGATAGCCCCGCGATCCCCCTGTTCTCCAGGCCTTCTAGATCGACAAAGCGTAGGGCTTCCCGTACGTTAGCTTCAACTGCGGGCTTCTTCATCCTCTTGACCAGTAAGCCGAAGGCCACATTCTCGAATACGTTCAAATGGGGAAACAACGCGTAGTCTTGGAACACAGTGTTCACCTTGCGCTTGCTCGGCGAAATCCTGCTGATCTCTTGCCCATCAAGGTAGATGTGGCCTGCTGTGGGTTGGATAAATCCTGCAATCAAACGGATAATCGTAGTCTTTCCGCAGCCAGAAGGGCCGAGCAGGGTGTAGAATCTGCCCCTTTCCAGTTCGAAGCTAACATCATCCAGCACAGCAGGGTCGTCATCATATTGCTTGGTGATGTGCTCAAAACGAACAACTACATCTGCAGCTATCCTCGTCTCCTCCTCACAAAATGGCAATGCGAGAAACGCCCTGCTGTCTACCTCACAGGTAGGAATCAGTGGCGACTAGGAGCAGTTGGGATGGGCCATCGCTATCGTTCGAGATCTGATGCTCTTCTGATGCCTGGTAGTAAATGGTCTCCCCTGCCTTGGCGCAGTAAACACCGGTTCCAAGGTGGACCCTGACGCTTCCGCTCAGCACGTAGGCAAAAGTGTCGGCAAGAGAGGGCTCAAACTGCTTGAACCTTCCGCCCGGGTCAATAGTGAGCAGAATCGGTTCCATCTCGTTTTCGTTCGATTCCGGGACAAGCCATTGAATAGTGTAGCCTCGTTCTTCATCCACGAATTCGGTCCGATCGTTCTCGGTATACACGACCTTCTGTTCGCGCTTTTCCTCGTCAAAGAACTCTCTCGGTGCACAACCCAGGACTTCAAGGATATTGAAGAAGGTTTCAATTGATGGGGAGCTAAGGTCACGCTCTATTTGGGAGATATGGCCCTTAGTAAGATCCGTACGTTCGCCCAGCTCTTCTTGGGTAAGCCCCTTCTTCAGCCGGAGGTTTTTGATCTTTCGACCGATGTTCATCAGTATTGCCCCTCAATCGTGTCTGAAGTTTAGCGATAGTAAACTTTCAGTCGGGAAATTTACCGCTGTTAAACTCCCGGTTTACTGTCATCACTAACGCATTATACATCATTCTGAGAGGACTGCAAGAAGGGACGGTCGAATCGCCTAGCCATGGATGAAGAGGAATCGGCAGTCGAACGTCCAATAGAGTAATTGGTGTGGTATGGCAATGTCAATGCTCGCCCCTGGAAGCGCAAACGGAAGAGGGTTCGGTATGGAAATCCGCAGAACCATCCCATTCGCCCGGCATCTTGGCCCAGTTTCGACAGCAATGGCCCGGTTAGCGGCTATACTCGTCGTACTTGCTCTATTCGCTCCGCCAGTTCACGCGATTGCCTCGCTCGCATCCCCATCGCGCCTGCTAGTGATAGCCCCGCATCCCGATGATGAGACACTGGGGGCAGGAGGGTTGATATACTCGGCTTCTCAGCAAGGCGCACGGGTAAAGGTAGTGTTCATGACCATGGGAGACGGATATCCTGCTGCTGCTGGCAGGCTGTTTGGCACAGCTCACCCGTCGCCCGATGATTTCCTGGCCCTTGGGCGCCACCGCCGTAACGAAGCTGTCGCTGCATTGGCTACGCTGGGCGTGGACGAAGAGAATCTGGTGTTCCTGGGCTACCCCGACGGCGGACTGGCCGACATCATCGAGAACTGGCGCTGGTTGCCGAGCGAGCCGTATACATCTAAATGCACAGGCCGAGGTTCAAATCCCTATCCGTCCACATTCACACTGAATGCGGAATACTGCGCCTCGCGGATTGTCAGTGACCTTGCGATGATACTTGCTGACTACATGCCTGATCTGGTGGTTATCCCCCACCCCAACGACGCGCATGCCGACCACCAGGCGACGTACGCTTTTGCCATGTTGGCAATGGAACAGCTCGACTATGTAGAGCGCACTGGCGCCAAAGCTGTTTCCTACATCGTGCACAGCGGGCCTGGATGGCCGCAGTTATGGGGGTACCAGCCTGGTCTACCTCTAGACCCCCCGCCAGGGCGAGATCTGCCTCGGACAGTGTGGATACGCACGGAGTTGACAGAGGATGCAGAGGCCGCGAAGCTTCGGGCGCTCAAGGAGTACAAGAGTCAACTCGTCATGATGCCTTCCTTCCTGAGGAGTTTCATCAGGACCAACGAGTTGTTCGCTCCGACGCCGATGCTCGATGTGGCTTGCTGCCAGGATGGCGCGCAAACGTATGATGAGGAGTATGCCGCAGAGGTTGGGCCGACTCTTCAGCACTCCCGGCTGCTCCGGCCGAGTGGTGAGATCATATCAGTTCTGGCCGATCGGACTGATGAAGGCGTCACTGTCACTGCGACCCTCGCATGGCGCCCCAGTTCCTCCATAACGTATCGGCTTCGGATGACGCCCTCTGCCTCGTCTGGTGAACCAGGTTCAACCATTGATTTGCTGACCTACGGGGTTGTGTCTGCAGGTGGATGGTCCCGACCCTGGGAGGTAGTATTTCTGGTCCCGCAGCACGACCTGGATCGGTTAGGCGCCAAAGCGCTGTTTGAGGTTGCCACCCTGCGGCACAGTGTTGTGGTTGACCGTTCGGGATGGATCCTGCTGCGTCTGCGATCCAGCGCCGCGCCGTGCATGCCTACACCGCCTGCAACGCGACGATCATGCGCCAGTTCTTCTCATTGCCTCTCAGCGGACGGGTGAGGCTGAAGTCGCCCCATCATCCAGCGAACTGCAGTCCGCCGGCCAGCTTGACCAGGGCAACAGCTCGCGAGCAACTTCTTGCTGTGTGAGCTACCGCCGTACGCCCCAGAGTTCGTCTATGTATATCTCAACTTTCATCCCCGATACTACGGGCCGCAGCGCTCCATCGCGCGGCGCTTCCACGATCCGGAACGGCGCCACCAGCATGCACACGAGAACCAACGTCAACACGGCTGCTACTAGCCTTCCAACGGGTGCATCGCCCAAGCGCTTCAGTTCGATCAGTCTCCTGCGCATCAGCTTGGCAGATGCCCCTGCGGAGGCCATCGCTACTGCCCACCTCGGGCTGACCTCACAGCGCGGCCTGATCATGGTGAGGAGAAGCTTCCCATATCGCGCCACCCCTGCGCCGGTAGCGCGTATGGCCAGCTCGTCACAGGCCATCTCCTGTGCAATCCCAAGCTCCTGGCCAGCTGCCCACACCAGCGGGTTGAGGAAGAAGAGCACCTTGCCTGCCGTGGGAAGCCAGTTCCAAGTCAAATCGTTCCTCTTTATGTGAGCTAACTCGTGCGCCAGCGCCAACAGCAGGTCCTCGCGACGTGCCGGAGCCAGCAGCTCTACAGGAACGACTACAACGCGCCCGCTGGCCGATCGCAAGATCATCGGAACGGAAGCCCAGTCGGCGGCAACGACCTCCGGCCGTCTGCTAAGGCCCATCCCTCGGCACAGCCAGGTCATGGCGGCATCGAGTTCTTCATAACGCACCGACACGCAGCGCCTCGCCATCGAACGCGCCCTTGCCAGGGCGATCACGATACGCACCACGCCTATGGCCACCCCCACGATCCAGAGAGCCATCACAGGTCGGCTCAACCTGATGATCAGCGTTGAACGCGTAGGCAGGGCCGCAGCAAAGCTGTCCGACACAACCCGTGCCAGCACCGTTCGAGCACGCGGCAGCAGAGCGAGATCGATCTGGGGAATCGCCAGCAACCCAAGCAGCGACTTGGCAAGCCCGAGTCGCCACAACCAGCATCGGGCAGCAGCCGGAATGCGTGGGAAAGCTCTGCACACAGTCCACACCACCGCCAGTGCTACGGCGCCCTGCCAGAACGCGCTCCACATGGAACTGATCCACTCCTGCGACACGACCCTGAACAGATAGTGCAACTGCGTGCTCATTTGCGTGCTCACTTCTTTCCCTCCCGCGACTCCAGTTCCTCAACGAGCCGTTTGAGGTCTTCTAGCTCCTTTGGGCTCACGCTGGCGTTGTCCGCGAGGTACGCCACGAAAGGTGAGAGCGCGCCCCCCAGGGTTTTTTCGACGAACCCACGGACCACTCCACGCATGAGCTCGGAACGAGAGAGGCAGGAAGAGTACTCGTTCACCCCTCCTACCTCGGATCTGGTGAGGTATCCTTTAGCTCTGAGCCTTTCCATCATTGTGAGGATCGTGGTTCGGGCAAGGCAGTGGTCCTTGCCATAACGCTCAACAGCCTCGCGCACCGTGATAGGCGCATGCTCGGTCACAAATCGTAGCAGTTCCAGCTCCTGATCACCCAAGGGAGGCATTGCCATCAGTACCACACCCCCTTCTCACCGTTCTCAAATGCGTACGTAACTATATCTGTAGTCAGTATACGCATCCTATCAAGAGACGTCAATGCATAGCGCCTCCTGCATAGCACTTCCTGCGCGGCCGCTATCAGGCAGCAGCCGGCTGCCCTCAGCATCTTCCCTGGACTCTGTGAAACCGCCGCAACGTTGGTGCGCCACCGCGAACATGAATGACCCGGGCCGCGCGGAGTATCCCGATGGGAGTCTGCTCGCACGATTGGCCGAGCGGATTGTCGGCGAGAATCTCTGCCAGGAATGCGCGCTCCGGGCAGGCCGACGATACTCCAAGCACTACGACTCCAAGGTCATTCGCGTCGATGATCGCCACCGGCACGCCCGTCGCCTCACTCAGAGATTGTGCCGTCTCGTTGGGTCTCAACGGGCCAAGGATCGCGTAGCGGTTGTAGGGTGGAATGGTATAGTCGCACGGGCCATCGATTGCGGCGATGTTTGCACCGCATACCCGGTAGAACACGCCCCTGACGCCGAACAGTTTGGCAACCCCTGCTACGATGGCGGCCACTATCACGCGCAGCACGCCCGCTTCCCTGATGGCCAGTTCCATTGTCCACGGACTTCCCAGGCCGATTCCATATGGTGACTTGTACACAAACCGAACGAGAAAGCGAGCGAGCCATGAAGGCCTGATCTGGCTGATCTGGTACGCCCTTTGCTGGGTTATCGCCACTACCTTTTCGCTTATCACTAGAATATCGCCGGAACGCAGCAGAGGCCCAGCGTACCTTCGAACGACCTCGCCGACATCGTCGGCAGCTGTGATGACGTGAGTCTTAACTGGAATGCGCGCGTAAGTGCGCCCGCCGACTTCCACAGTCAGTCTCTTCCCGTGGTTGACCCGCAACTTTTCCATTCTTGCCGTCCCCCAGACTACTGCATCCCGGTGCAATTCGTGGATCTGCACTTAAGCATTGCAGCTCCGCGGCTGTGCCGCCGACTGTTGTAGTCAATCGTAGCACAGACGACTTATGTAGTCAAGGCGTTGCCGCATTCATGTGTTGCCGCATTCATGGTCACGTTCCAACTGAGCCACGGCTGAAGAGCCGTGGACAGGGGGTCCTTCCGGTCGAGAGACATGCGCGGCGCCTCATTGAGCGACCTGTACGCATCCTTGGTCAGCGCGCCTAGTTTCTCAGAGACCCAGTACGGATTTCGTACAGGCAACACCAGACACCTGCACGGATTCCGTACTGCGCTGAAGACAAAACCGGCGGACAGTCTCTAGAAACCGCGTGATTGCCCCCAACAAGAGCACTGCAGGCCGGATTTTGGACCATGATTCCCGTTTTGTGGTTCGATTTCGGTCCGTCAGACCCGATTTTCAGCGAATGAGGTCTAGGGTCGTACGCATTTCGTACTAGTCACATGACAACCCAGTACGAATTCCGTACCGACATCGTGCCAGCATCGTACTGGCGCCTTACGAACATGCACAAGACTGGCTGTAGGAAGGACGTAAGGCAAGAGGTAAGCGTCAAATGTGACGATCAGAGGTAGGACACAGCAATGGAGATTCGACATACGCGGTTCCCGACCGCAGTCCCATGGAGCAGAGCAGAGCAGAGCGGAATGGGACTGACTGTTCATCCAGGCCCGATTCTCCAACGAACACCGCAGCCAGTTCTCCTCGGGTCATACCATGACGAATGGGCATCCAGTCGTACCCAACAAACGAACGAAACTTGATGTCGAGAGCATTCCCGTCGACAACCGTCCCGCCGAGCGGATTAGGTCTGCCCGTCACTATTATGGGCTTGCCTGCCTCAGCAGCCCCCTCTGTGCGACGCCCGTTTACGCCTTTCTCGCTGCCAGAGCGTCCACCGTCTTCATCAGCAGCTCCATTGCCTTGTCAGAGTCCTTCATGGCCACGGAAGTGAACAAACAGTCAATCACGGCAAGCTGGGTTAAGCGTGAGGTCATGGCGCCGCTTCTGAGCCCGGTAGCCTCGTGGGCCGTGGTGCAGAGCACAGTATCAGAACCCATCGCAGCGGGTGAAGTGGGGAAATTCGTGATGCATACGGTGTGCGCACCGCATCCACGCGCAAGTTCAAGCACGTCGGTCGTCTCTCGCGTTCGGCCTGAGTAGGTTATGATCACCGCAACATCCTCCGGCGTAAGCAGAGCAGCCTGTGTCAGCTGAGCATGAGTGTCCTGGTAGCTGAATGCTGTCATCCCTATCCGCATGAACTTGAGCTGGGCATCTTGTGCTACCACACCCGAGGAGCCCACGCCGAAGAAGAACACCCGCTTGGCGCCGCGTATTGCCTCGGCCGCGCGGGCAACCTGGCTTGGGTCCAGCACTTTGGCGGTGTCTTCAACCGCCTGGATCGTTGCGGTGAATATCTTATCGCAAATGGTAGGGACATCGTCTCCGGGCTCTACTTGGCCGAAGGCGCCCTCCCTACTAGTAGCAAGTTCTCTAACCAACGCCAGTTTCAACTGGGAGAATCCAGTGAATCCAAGGCGTTGGCAACACTTCACTACAGTTGACTCGCCTACGCCTGCCGCCGTGGCCAGCTGCACCGAAGTCATCTCGGCGGCGGATTCCGGGTGTTCCAATATGAAGGTTGCCGCCCTCTGCTCAGCAGGCGCAAGAGAAGGGTACCGCCCGCGGACAATTGCAAGGCAGTAGTCTGCGTTCTTCGTGTTCTGCATTGCGTTTTCGTCTTCGTCCTCTATCATATGCCTAATGCCCCCTCTGAGTTTCCGAAGTCCATTCCCTATGAAGTCAAGCCGTTTCCATAATCGTGTATGCCTGGGATAGCAACGGGCAGCCTTCCCCTGGGCTTCGTCACGCCGAAAATGACCTCGGCGACTGCTTGCATTGTGCATTCCCTGAATCCGTACGCAGCTATATATGCCTTTGCGGTCGGGAACTGCTGAATGTCATATGGATTCCTCATGGCCACGACCACCACAGGGACACCCGTATCGAGCAGTGCCCTTACAAGAACGCCCTGCTCCTCGTGGAGGTGAGCATTGTACGTGCCAACCACAACCGCATCGCTTGAGCGGGCAAGGTTCACTGCGTCTGCTATCTGGCCGGCGCCATGGGATTGAGGAAAAGTGAAACCCCTTGCCTGCGGGGCAAATCGCCTGATTGCGATGGCAAGCGGAGGCTCCAGCAGCTGGTCGTTCTCCACCTGGGTCAGACCTCGGATATCAGGGGATATGACGGAAAGGTTCGGGTAGTCTTCTGGTTTCATTGGAATGAGACCTTGCCCATTTGCGAGAAGGGTCACCGATTCCCTGGCGATATCCAGCGCGAGGCGCCGATTCTCCTGGCATCCTACGAACTCCAGGCTGCGGTGGGCAAGGTATGCGTCGGGGTCAAGTAGACCATAACGCTCCTTGAGTAAGAGAATGCGGCCCACCGACTGGTCCACTCTCTCCTCGGAGATCCTCCCCGCCCTCACGGCATCGCAGATAGCCTCGATGGCCTTAGCCTGTTCGGCCTGGACGTGGCACATGAGGGCAATATCAGCCCCGGCCTCGAACGCACGTATTGCCGCTTCACCAACGGTGAACCTTTTCGCGATAGCGCCCATGAAGAGGTCGTCTGTCAACGAAACCCCAGCGAACCCGAGTTCCTCGCGGAGCAATCTGGTGACTACATTATACGAAAGAGTAGCAGGAAGGTCGGGCTCAGGCTCTACGGCTGGGAAGAAGACGTGGGCAGTCATGACGGCTCCAACCCCTGCCCTTATGGCAGCAGCGAACGGCGCCAACTCGGTACTCTCCAGGCGCTCCCTGGGATGTGGAACCGTGGGCAGGTCGAGATGGGAATCTACCGTGACATCGCCCTTACCCGGGAAATGCTTTGCGGTAGCCACTACTCCTGAACCCTGATAGGCCTCTATCGCCGCGACCCCCAGCCGCGTAACAAGGCATGTGTCTTCGCCGAATGAACGAACCCCTATTCCAGGGTTATTCGGATTGTTGTTGATGTCGAGGACCGGCGCAAGGTTCATGTTAAACCCCAGAGCCTTCATTTCGTTGGCTGTGACCTCGGCAGCCTTCCGCACGAACTCCTCTGACCTGGTCGCCCCGAGGGCCATGTTTCCGGGGAAAACAGTCTCCCCGTTTGTCAGTCGAGCCACCACTCCACCCTCCTGGTCGATGGAGAGAAGGCATCCCATGGGATGCTGGCGCTCAGAGGCGATACTCTGAAACCTGTAGGTTAGGGACTGAGCCTGAACTGGGTCCACTACGTTCCTTCCGAGGAAGATCACGTTGCCCACCTGGTATCTGCGCACGAATTCTTCATCGGACGAGGTAAGATCAGGCCCATCGAAACCAACCATGACCATCTGCCCGATCTTCTCCTCAAGGCTCATGGAGTCCAAGAAGACCATAATCTCCTCACTCTCCGATACAGTTGCTGGCCGTTGCCGTGTTCCCAACGTTCTGGATGATCGTATCAATCGAATCATCTTTGAGTCCGCGCCCGGCAATGAATATGGCGCCCACAACAGGTGGGAACTGGCCCTGAGCAATAGACCACTTGGGAGCGAACTCCTGTACTGCAACGTGCATCGCATCTCTGACCATCTCGTTCGACTCAAGTACGCCGCCTGCTATCGAGACCTTGCCGGCATAATCGTTCATTCCGAGGCGCCGAATCACTGCAACAGCCATCAACCCCAGTTCTCTTCCGGCGTCGAGAATTATGCTTCTTGCGACCTGATCGCCTCTACGGGCCGCCTGCCCAACGATGGGCGCCAAAGCAGCCATTTCCGGTCGGCTCATCTCCTCATATACCTTAGGAATAACGCCATCAATGGAGTCCACCCCAATTGCGCTAGAAAGGTCATCCGTCAGACAGGTCCGCATCTGCCGCCCATCTGCCGCGCGAAGCGCCTCCCCAAGCCCCTTCCGACCGATGTCATATGCAGAACCTTCGTCTCCGAGGATGTACCCCCATCCACCGGCCCGCGCTTCATGTCCATCAGGCGACACGCCATAGGCTAGTGAGCCAGTTCCTGCAATTACAATCACACCTGGCTCACCCGAATTCGCCCCGGCAAGCGCAATAACCCCGTCATTGACCAATGCAAGAACGGGGGATGGCAAGTCCGGGGCATTCATCTGTTCCAGCAGAACCCGCAGCTTGCCATCGATCAGGTCGCAGTCACGCTTCCGGCCCACGCCTGCAAGGCCAAAGCAGGCCGAGGACACTCTCGCACTGCCAAAGGTTATCCCAGCAGATCGCATGGCCATGAGGATACATTTCCGTATCTCCTCAACTGCCGAGTCGTACCCAACAGCCTGGGGGTTAGACGGGCCGGACGAACCCTTCCCAATCACCATGCCGTCGCAAGTAGTGATCAGGCAGTCTGTTCTTGTTCCGCCTCCGTCCACACCCAAGAGGAGTCCATCTTCGGTTACACCGTCTGCGGAAAGTGAACCCGTGGATAGCACCTGCAATCACCTCACATGCTCAACGGCCAATTGCACTGCATCCCGAGTGTGCCCGGAGGTCAACTCCAGGGCGTGCTCGGCCACATGTCTATCCACTGCTGCGAGCGCCATTACGATCGCCATCTTGATGCTCCCGCCCGCCTCGTCCAGAAGTCGCCCACTCTCGTCAATATCCAGGCCCGTGGCTGTAGATACGATCCTAACCGCGCGACGCTTCAGTTTCCTGTTGGTTGCCTGCATGTCCACCATGAAGTTGTCATAAGCCTTGCCCAGTTTCACCATCGTTGCAGTTGATATCATGTTGAGGACAAGCTTCTGGGCAGTTCCGGCCTTGAGGCGAGTAGAACCGGTCAATACCTCCGGACCAACCGGCAGAGATATCGTCACATCCACATCTAGATCCAACTTATCGGCATGGTTACATACAATGGCCACAGTGCCTGCGCCGGCATTTCTTGCAGCCTTCAATGCTCCCCGCACATACGGCGTCACGCCGCTCGCAGATATTCCCACCACTACATGTCGCTCCGTAATGGACTTCGCAACATCAGCAGCTCCTGACGACTCATCGTCCTCTGCAGCTTCGGCAGAATGAAACACTGCTCCGAACCCACCGGCGATCATCGCAGAGATCTCATCAGCCGCCACACCGAAGGTCGGCACACATTCAGCCGCATCCAAGATTCCCAGGCGTCCACTGGTCCCAGCTCCCACGTAAAGAAGCCTACCGCCCATGGCCATTCTCGCGGCGATCATGTCGACAGCAGTCGCTATCTCCGGAATTGCCCTGGCCACTACTTCTGGGACCAGCCTATCCTCCTCGTTCATCACCCGCAGAATCTGCTCCGTGCTCATCTGATCCAGCCTTGAGGATCGAGGATTTGTCTCCTCCGTGGTGAGGTCAGCATAGTCCGTATTCTGCACGAGTTTCACCGCTTTCCGCGCCGGTCACACTGGGGAGTGTGCAAGTGACAAGCACATACGTGCCCATCACTCACTTCCGCAGGTTCAGGCCTCACCCTATCACAGATCTCACGGCGATATTGGCACCTCGGATGGAATGGGCAGCCTGAAGGGGGATTGATCGGGCTTGGCGGCTCGCCTTCAAGCTTGACCTTGCCCAGCTTTCGATCTCTCGGGTTCCAGCTTGGGATGGCCGACATCAGCGCCTGAGTGTACGGGTGAGCAGGATTGTCGAACAGCTCGGTCGCGGGCGCCGACTCCACAACGTTTCCGAGGTACATGACCATGATCCTGTCACTCATGTGATGGACCACGTCCAGATTGTGAGATATGAAGATCAACGCCATGTTCGTGTCCTGCTGTATGTCTTTGAGCAAGTTGATGATCTGGCTCTGAACCGAGACATCAAGGGCTGAAGTGGGTTCATCACATATCAGCAACCTCGGATTCACCGAAATCGAGCGGGCTATGGCGATTCTCTGTCGCTGGCCGCCGGAAAATTCGTGGGGATACCTCTGGGTGTATTCGGGGTACAGGCCCACTTTCATCAGCAGCTCCCCGACATACTCATCCATCGCTTTCGCATTATCGAACAGCTTGTGAGTCTCAAGAGGTTCGCGTATTGTGTCCCTTATTGTCATTCTCGGATCGAGTGAGTCGAAGGGGTTTTGGAATATCATCTGCACGTCTTTCCTGAACGTCAGTCGCATCCTTTTGTCGACGGCCTTGGAGATGTCATGGCTCTCGCCGCTCGGGTCATGATAGGTGATGCTCCCAGCCGTCGGTTCGTAGATTTTGACGATTGTCCTCCCAAGTGTGCTCTTGCCGCAGCCCGATTCGCCAACGATCCCTATCGTCGCGCCCTCGCTGATCTCGAGATCAACCTTCTCCAGTGCCTTAACATAGCCACTGACTTGCAGGAACACCCCTGATCTTATCGGGAAGTACTTCTTGAGGTTCTCGATGGACAGGATCTTCAATTGTCATCACCCTCCAACAGCCAGCAGGCAACGGTGTGATCTGGCGCCGGCTCAAAATCAGGAGGTTGGAGTTGTTTGCATTTGTCCACGGCCTTCGGGCATCTGGGATGAAACCTGCAGCCTTCCGGAAATTCATCGGCTCTCGGAACATAGCCTTCAATATGCGGTAGGTCCTTTCCCTTGTATTCTCGCTTGACGCGAGAGGTCAGCAACCCGGACGTATATGGATGAAGGGGATTCTCAAAGAGTTCGACGACCGGCGCCTTTTCAACGATCTTGCCTGCATACATGACATGCACCCTGTCGGCGATCTCCGCGACCGTGCCGAGGTCATGAGTTATGAAGATAATGGAACCGCGGTATTCACTCTGCAAATCCTGCATCAGGTTCAAAACTTGCGCCTGGATAGTGACATCGAGCGCGGTTGTCGGCTCATCGGCGATGATTATCTCGGGGCTTGTTATGAGCGCCATCGCTATCATAATCCGCTGAAGCATGCCGCCGCTCATCTCGTGGGGGTACTCCTCGTAGCGCTTCTCAGGCTCAGGTATGTGGGTCGATTTCAGGGTGGCGATTATTCTCTCCTTAGCTTCGCTGTCATCCCATGGCATGTGTGCTTTCGCGACTTCCATCAACTGATTCCCTACAGTATAGAGAGGGTCGAAGGCGGACATTGGCTCCTGGAAGATCATGCTGATCTGCCTGCCTCTCACTTCACGGTACTCCCTCTCGGGAAGCCCGATCAGTTCCTGGCCATTGAAGACGATGCTCCCCTCCAGTTTCGCGGGAGGCGCTTTGATCAGCCCGAGTATGGAATGGGCTGTAACGCTCTTTCCACAACCGGATTCACCAACCAGAGCCAGAACCTCGCCCCGGTCAAGGTGGAAGCTCACGTCATCCACTGCTTTCACTACACCTTCGGGCGTCCGGAAGTAAGCCTTGAGGCCAGAAACAGTGAGAATTCGTCCACTGGTGTTTGTCATACCTTCTCGACCGTCCTGTAAGGATCAACCGCGTCCCTCAAGGCATCGCCAACGAAGTTGTAGGAGAGCACGGCAATCATTATGAATATCCCGGGTACCATAAGCCATGGATGCGATTCGAGTTCGCTAAGCGATTGGGCCTGTTTCAGCAACAGCCCCCAGCTCGTCATTGGTTCCTTGATTCCGAGCCCAAGGAAGCTTATGGCGCTCTCGCCGAGGATCATTCCTGGAATGGACAGGGTCGACACAACAATCAGGTAGCTTAGAGTGTTTGGCATCAAGTGCTTCGTGATTATCTTCATCCCCGAAACACCCGTAACCTTCGCCGCCAGCACGAACTCCTTCTCCCTCAGGCTGAGCACCATCCCTCGCATGACCCTGGCAACTCCCATCCAGCCGATGAGAGAGAGCACTGTCACAATTCCGAAGTAGACCCATGTGCTAGGCCAGCTTGGAGGGAGTATTACTGCAAGCGCCAACCATAGAGGAATCCTCGGGAATGACCTGAGCAACTCGATGAACCTCTGAATCACTATGTCGATCCAGCCTCCGTAGAAGCCAGAAAGCGAACCTACTATGGCTCCGATGAATACGCTCAGGAAAGTCCCGAGCAGGCCGACGGTCATCGATACCTGGCCGCCAACCACTACCCTGGAGAAGAGATCGCGGCCAAACCTGTCGGCCCCAAATAACAGCAGCATTGCCCTATCGGAGGATTCCTCAACACCGAGCAAATGCAGGTTTGTTCTAAACAATCCCCAGAATCTGTACTCCTCTCCCCGTACAAAGAGCTTCACAGGCGCCACAGAACTGGTGTCCTCGGTAAAGATCAGCTGGTAGGTAACGGGGTCCCTGCTTTTCTTCATCGCACAAACGAAAGGTCCCCTCCATCTGCCGTCTTCGTCGACGAACCTGATCTTAGAAGGGGGAGCATAGATGAAGTTCCTGTGGGTTGCCGTGAAGTCGTAAGGGACGATGAAACCGGCGAAAAGCACCATCAGATATAGTACAGCTAGCACGACCAGACCGAACACGCCCAGCCTGTGCTTTAGGAAGCTTCTGGTGATCCTCGACCTGGTTCCTTCCATCGTGGACACTCCTAGCTCATTCGTATTCTCGGATCGAGAAACGCAAGTGCGATGTCAGCGAGCAAGTTCCCGATCTGGGTGATAAGTGCAATGAACATCAAGAAGGACATGACCAGGTATTGATCATGATTTAGCAGCGCGTTATAGAAAAACGGCCCCATCGTCGGAAGGTTCAATACGATGGCCGTGATTATCGTCCCGCTGAATACATTCGGAACCTCGGCCCCGGCGATACTCACCATAGGGTTGAGCGCATTCTTGATGGCATGTCGTCTCACTGTTTTCTCGTCAAGCCCGTGCGCCCTCAGCGAAGTGATGAATGGCGACCCGATAATGTCGAGCATATTGCCTCTCATCACTCTCATCAATCCTGCCAATCCGCTTACGCCGACCACCACCAGCGGCATCCAGAAATGCTTCAGCAGGTCCACGACTTTGGCGAAACTCCAGGGCGCGCCTATGAACTCGGTCGAGAACAGCCCGCCAATTGAGGTTGAGCCCATCTTCAGCATGAAATACATCAAGATCAGGGCGAAGAAGAAGTCGGGAATAGATATCCCGATGAAGCCGACAACCGTCATCGCATAGTCTGCAGGCGAATACGGGTGTAAAGCCGAGTAAATGCCCATGGGCACGGCCAGAATCCACTGGAAAATGATCGTTGCCAGGGCTATGAAGACCGTCCAGCCCGTTCGCTCCCATATCAGCTCGCCAACAGGTCGCTCATAGGCAAAAGAGTAACCGAAGTCCCATTTGGTGACTATGTTCTTGACCCACATGCCGTACCTGACGTAAGCTGGCTTGTCCAGCCCGAGTCGTTCTCTCAGAAGCCTAATCTGTTCCGGCGATATCCTGGGGTTGTCGAGGTACTGGCTCACGAAATCACCAGGCTGGAGCTCGATGATTCCGAAGCAAATCACCGATACGAGGATCATCATGGGAATCATGATCAATGACCTTCTCACTATGAATGACCACATCGATGCCTTCACCTCTTGGCGAGCAATAAACGACAAAGAGGGGGAAGCCCGAATCCCGGCGCCTCCCCCCGGTAGATCGTTACTTCCTGAAAGCAGTGTAGCTGGCGAAGTAGACTATGCCTTCCTTGTCCTGTGTGACGTTCCCAAGGGACTTGCTCGCACCGGACAGGTTCATGCCTTTGCAGACGAAGATGACGGGAACAACGTCATGATAGATCTCCTGCACTTCGTCGTAGATGGCCTTTCTCTTAGCAGGATCTGTTGTGATCGAGCCTTGGTCGAACAGCTCATAGACTCTCTTCTCCCAATCGAACATGTTCGCGGTGATTGCCTGCAGTTTGCTTCTATCCAGCGCGGAATAGTGCCAGTAATACAGCTGCGTGCCCGGCTGCCATATCGCCTTTCTCAGCTCAAGGTCGGGCTGGTTGCCGAAAGCTCTGATCCCAGCTTCGAAGTTGCCCGCGCCGAACATGTTGCCTACGAGTGTGCTGTCGAGGATCTGCAGGTTAACCCTGATTCCTGCTTTCTCCAGGTCCTCTTTGAAGACCAGAGCGATATCCTGGTAGTCCTGTGGCGCACTCTGCACGGTGAGTGTGAACTCGACGTTCTTGCCATTGGCAAACTCCCTGATGCCATCGGCATTCTTGTCCTTCAGGCCGAGTTTATCGAGGATCGCCTTGGCCTTCGCCGGATCGTGCGGCCTCATGATCCTCTCGATCTTCGAGTTATAGAAGCCCTTGTTGGCCGGCAGAACAAGACCCGCGCCCGGGATTGCCAATCCATTGTAGATCTCATCGATTATCCGGTCTCTATCGAGCAAGAATTCCATCGCTCTCCGGAAATCGGTGTTCCTGAACAACTCCTTGAGCTGCTCATTAGCGACATCATAGTTGAAGGAGATGTGCACCGGGCTAGGCGTCGGCTGTGTAGGCTGAGCCTTGAAGATCGTGAACTGGCCGCCTGCCAGTTCTTTCTGCTTCAGCGTCGGGAAGTCTGCGGCGCTGACTGCCATGTAGTCGATTTCGCCCGCGATGAACTTAGCAAGCCTTACCTCGGCGTCCTTCACTATAAGGTATTCGAGTTTGTCGAAATAGGGCAGTTGGTTTCCGAACCTGTCGATTCTCCAGTAGTTCGGGTTCCTCTCCAGAACGACCTTCTGATCCATCACATAGCTCGCGATGCGGTAGGGACCATTGGCGACGATATCCTTCGGAGAGACGTTCGTCAGCCAGAGCTCGTTGACTGAGTCCAGCCTGTTCTTATCGATCTTGCTCTCGAGTTTGTGCTTCGGATATATGTACGCGGCTGAAAGGTTCATGTAGAATGGCCCAAAGGGCGACGGAAGAACCGCCTTCACTGTTCTGTTGTCGATCTTTACCCACTTGACGGCCTTCTTCTGACCGTCGGTCGTATCGAGAATCGTGAACCTGTCGACGGAGTTGCCCTTGGCAACCTTGTTCATGATGAAGTTCTCGAAAGTGAAGATGACATCGTCGGCCGTGAGCTGCACACCATCGGACCACTTTACGTCCCTGAGATGGAATGTGACTTCCTTTCCGTCGGGCGATGTTTCCCATGATTCGGCCAGCCCTGGCCGGATGGCGTTGGTAACGGGGTGCAGCTCGACCAGGCCGGTCATAGTCTGACCGATAACGGTGTAGGCATTGTTGTCAAGCGAACCGTAGAACAGAAACGACTGCGGAGAAGCTGTCAGTGCAAGGTATAGCGTGCCTCCACGGACAGGCTTCGATGAAGGAGTAAGATCCTCTCCCTCGACAAATGGTGCAGCCATTGCCGGGGCGGCCAGTAGTACACAGAGAAGCGCAGCCAACCATAGACGCCTCATTAGAAGACCCTCCTTGTTGTTTGTGTGTTCTCCCAGACTCCGGGGAGTACATCCCAGGGCAGAGCAAGTTGTCCTTGGCGCCGTATCAACCCTTTCATAGCAGGCTTGCATTTGTTGGTATGAGCTACTACCGGCGATGATTCGCCTTCTTCAAAGACGAATCCTGCACAATAGGAAAGACAATTTCCAACTTGCAATGTGTTCGACATAAACTATTCCACGCGAATGGTCATCTCAAACCGGTGCGTGCCCGGGTTGAAGCCAATCGCCTCCACCACGCCATCCACAGGGCTCAGCGCACGTCCGCCAAAATCCGGCGCGATCCCCAGATCCTGCCCGCGCGTCACACGGTCGCCCAGGCCCACCCGGATCCCCCCTGTCGCCTCAACCTCTACCTCCACGCGGTTCAGATGGTCCGCACGGCGCTGCAGCTCACCTGGCTTGTCTGTATTGCATGGATTGCCTGATATGTTCAAGCCCAGTCACCTCCAATGGCTGGTCCATCGAGCGCGGAGGGGCCGGGCGCACGCAAGATGCGCAGCTCCGGCCCCCTCGCTACGATTCGGTTTGCTCGACGTTTGCACTGAGTCGCTGCATACGCTAGAACTCGATCCCGGCAGCCTGAGCGATCTTCGGTGAGATCTCGGTGTTATCCATAACACCACCGAACAGCTCGGCGCCAGGGCCGAATGCGAACAGCGGCACAGGGTTTCCGGTATGTCCGCCCGACGACGGGCTCTTGATCTGCACTGCGGACGACACGATGCCGGCGTTTAGCCTGCTTGAGAGCACTGCGCCCACAGCGTATCCGGCCAGGTAAGGCGCCCGGCCGAACATAGACTGGATCAGCGCGATGTCGGCATCAGTCACGTCGGTTACGTTGGCATACTCAGCGAATACCTGGCGGATGCTGGCGGGATCGAACGACTTGCCGTCGTCAGCCTTCTTGAACTGCAGAGCCATGAACTCAGGCGATACCTTGAATTGCTTCATGCGCTCGTAGTCGAAGGGCTCAGTGGCGGAAAGGCCCATAGTGTCGTGGTCGGCAGTGACAATGACCAGGGTATTGCCATCGGCGATGGCGAACTGGTAGGCCAGGGCCACAGCTTCGTTGAAGTCGCTGAGCTCAGCAACAACGCCGCTCACGTCGCCTGCGTGGGCGGCATGATCGATGCGCGAACCCTCGATCATCAGGAAGAAGCCGTTCTCCTTCTGCTTCAGAACCGATAGCGCCTTAGCAGTCATATCAGACAGGGTGGGCTCGTCGGCGCCGAGATGGATCCTGTCGAGCTGGTAGTTCATGTATGAAGGGTGGAATAGGCCCAGGATGCGATCACCTGCAGCCTTCTCAAGGCCCTGGCGGTCGGTCACTACGGAGTAGCCAAGGGCAGTGGCCTCGCCCATGAGGTTCCTGCCATCAGTGCGCTTGCCGTCGGCAACGCCCTTAACGCGGAACTGATCACGTCCGCCGCCCATGAGCACGTCGAGTTCCTTGTCGAGAAGCTGGGCAGCGATCTCTGCCGAGCCGCCGCGGGTATTCCAGTGGGAGGCAAAGCCTGCAGGCGTAGCATCGTACACAGTGTTGGTGACCACCATGCCAGTGGCCTTGCCTGCGTCCTTCATGGCTTCCAGGATAGTGCGGAGCACTGTGCCGTCGGGCAGCATCGCAATCACGCCGTTGTTGGTCTTATGGCCAGTGGCGATGGCCGTCGCTGCGGCCGCGGAGTCGGTGACCAGAGCGTTCAGCGAGTAGGTTGTTACGATAGCACTGTTCGGGAATAGCTCGAATGCGAAGCGACCGCTGGGCCCCTTGAGCGCGTACTTGCTGATCTGAATAGCGCCGTAGCCCATGCCATCGCCGATGCAGACGATCACGTTCTTCGCGCCCGCAGCCGCAACGCCCATTGCGCCGGTGACGAACAGAGCAAAAGCCAGGACGATTACCAGTAGAGCCTTCGAAGTGAATCTTCTCAAAATAGTGCACCTCCGTAACTCATAATCGGTAAGCACACAACACTTCTACAGAACGTCCACTGCTCCTGCTTAACCTACCGGGTCGGAACCAACCCTCGCTACTTGCCACAGTGCGCATCACACAATGAAACCAGGCATGCCTCGGACGCGTCCAGAAGCCGAGCTCTATGAGTTCAGTGAGCCCCACTTGATATGAGGGTGATCTCACACGAACGGATTCACGAACCGCACGCCCTCCATCGTGCTGCCACTGGCGAAGTCCTCGCTGAGTATGATGGGGATCTGGTTTAGCCTAGCAGTCGCCCATATCTTTGCATCCCAGTACGACATTTGATGATCTCTCACGCCCCTGGCTGCTTCGAGTACGACGAATTCGGTGATGTCCAGCACATGCCAGGTTCTCATGTGCCGCGAAAGAGTCCGAAGAGCCTGTTCCACGCCCAGTGGGCTGCTCAGCTTGCGAGTAAGCGCGACGAACATCTCCGACATGACCTGGACGCTGACCGCTCCCGCCTCGCGCTCCGACAGGTCATGAAGCACCTCAATAGCACGCCTCTGTTTGACTGGTTCCGACACGTCATAGGCATACACCAAGACGTTGGTATCTACCAGCACTTTACCTTTCATGCAGATCGCCTCTCTGCCACGTTCTGCCTCCCGAGGCTTCTCTCGTCAAGATCAGCTCTTCGATGAACTCTTCCTCTTGCTTCCATGCGTTGCTGTCTATGGACGTGGCGCCGGAGTACGCCATGTACCAATCCAGAGCCTCGCGCACAATCTCAGCCTCGGTCAATCCCAACTCGGCCGAACGCCTCTTCAAGAGGTCCTCATGTCGGCGCTGAATATACAGCTGCTTTCTGACCATGTCTACTATGATGAGCCTCCCTCCTCCGTGGTATACATCATTATATACATCACGGCCTCCTGGGGTCAACTCCGAGTCTGGAGTATCTCCAGCTTTGGGCACGGCGCTTGGGATGAGCGGAAAACCACGATCGCTGCATCTACCGAAAGGACTGGGAGGACTGATGAGCATCCGTCATCTCGTTGTCACAAGTGCCTGGTTTTCATTCCTTATCGTTGCCAACCAGCGCCACGACAAGGTGCGGACTGCCTATACCCAGGCACATCGCTCGCTCAAGAAGGCTTTCTGGTGATCCCAACGCCTGAAGAGTGTCTGCACGAACCGGGTCAGTCGTACTCCAGAGTATTTGCGAGCAGAGTGTGAACCCAACAATGATATTGCAGGCGCAAATTCGATAGCGCCCGGCGCCGACGTCACCGGCGCGATATCCACCGACGCCGATGTTGATGTGTACAAGGTCAGCGGGCGCACAACAATCGAGTAGGGGGACGGTCGAACAATCGTCCCCCTACTCGATTTGAGGTTTTGTTGCGGTCTTGCGGAAAGCAACGGCGGCAAGGTTCTTTTCGAGAATCTTATCCGCGAGCATGATATGACCGAGTACTGCTTCTTGAGTGCGGCGACCGGATCTACGCATGGCCTTCTTCGCATCGGTCGCCCAGGTTAGCTCAACAGCTGCAAAGCCCGTTTCATGTGTTCTGCTGCTCGCATATCCAACTCCCTGGCCTGCTGGATAAGATGCACTAGTGCTTCTCTGATTTCGCGCTTGGCCAGAGTCAGCGCCTGCTTCTCACCCATCCGAATGCCCCCGATAGCCTCGCCCATTTGCAGTGCTAGGCGACTCTCCTGGCGGAATAGCTGCGCTGCCTCTTCCAGTTCGATCTTGGCTGTTGGCGACAACACAGCCTGCTCCTCCATGAAACGAAAGGCTTGCCACCGCTCCCCTATCATTGTCACGCCATCTGCCTGGCACATCAGGCGTTCCATCAACATGGGGAGAGGCGCGCCCTTGGGGAACTCCGACTCTCTGAGCAGGTCGTGTGCCCAGGCGCCGTAGGCTGCGAAACCGGCAGTCCGCTCATGTGCCTTTGGCGTCTCCATTATCTCCAGAGCATATGTTAGCGTATCAACTAGTAGATCCTTATCCAGCGGCTCATCCTTCTGTTCACCCAAGGCCAGGATGGCGATGGTGTCAGGATGCTCATACCAGCCCTCGCGCACGAAGTAACCGCAGGGTTCCCTCTCAATGCCTGCCGCAAATTCCGGCATCTCCTGAAAGAAGTTCCACCCAAGCAGAGTCTCCCCGCCATTGCGATAGCCTGTGATGATACATGCTTCCGGCGGGCCGATGATGCCGAAGCCGATCACTGGTCGACCAGCGTCTATCTCGCGCTTGATCAGCTCCACGAAAGCCGGTTTGTCTCCAGTCCTGACCTGCCCGCTGTCGCCCCGCCCACCCCTTGGGAGAGCGGTGTGTTCGGTCTTGCACAGGAGCGTGTAGTCTCTGCCCACCGAATCCATTGCGCGACGCAGGGGCTCGGTCGCATCCAACCTGATACCCAGAATGTCCACATTTCCGCCGTCCCAGTATTCAGAATTCCAAAGCAGTCGGAAGGCTGCCCCGGTGATTGCCATTAGGTGATGGTAAGTGGTCGGCTGACCCATAAAGCCCAAGCATGCCTTCAAGACGGACGGAAATGGCGTACACTCGTTCTCTGTGCTGAAGTAACTGACCTGCGGAACCCCATATAACACAGACGAATCCAGCTCGTGCGTGTGGGCCCTATCCATCAGAATCACCTTCTCTTGCATTGATTGAACAGCGGGGCCGTAAATCCCCTGGGTGATCATGGTGCTGCTGACCGGACGCCGCTGCTGCCGAAAACGCGCAGGTGGTTCGCCGAAAGCCCGCCTGAACGCCCTAGTGAACGAATCGTGCGAAGCGAAGCCGTAATCCATGGCGATATCCGACACCAGCTTGCCTGTGTTCATCAACTCAAAGGCAGCGTGGCTCAGCCTGCGGCCAGTGATGTACCGGGAGATTGTTTCTCCGGTTGCCTTGGCAAAGACGGCGCGTGAGTGAGATAGCGAGAAGCCGAGCACCCGCGCTACCTGCCCTTGTTGTATGTCCTCTGCCACTCGGTTCTCAATGAAATCAAGTGCGGACTTGATTGTCAGCCAATGATCCACCGCGCCACCACCTCTGCTTGGGTTTGTTCTAGCCGCGCGACTAACCTGATTATACGTGGACTTGGGAGTACCGGCTCGACAATTCTGATGGTGCTGTCCGCTGAGCCTGAGCGCATTCATGAGCACGGTGCCTTGCCGAGAGAAGCCGCATAGCATAATCGGCAGCCATCTCGCTTTCTGATGAAGCTGTGAACATGAGGAAGGGTCGATTGTGGAAAGTCGCGACGATGAAGAACGGCCTCGTTTGCCAACCGGGGACGGGTGAAAGGGTGAAAGCTTCTGCAGGCATTGCAGTAGGGACGTCGGACAGACCTTCCAGGGTGCTTTACAGGATATCCCACACATCACAGTCGACCTCGCCGCAGTACTCGAGGTAGTGCGTAGCCTTGACGCCCTGCTTCAGAATCACCTTACTCGCCGGGCGTTCGACCACTTGGACAAAGACGGTCTTCGCGGTCTCGTTCGTGGCCATCTTGATCTCCCCTTTCTGAAGTGCAAGGCAACGGTCGCGGACCCGGTCCGGCATGAACAGCCGTATCGGCCCCGGACTACTGCGGCAGTCGATGGGGGACACGCCGAATTGCATGGAAAAAGCCCTTATGAACCCCTCATGCGACGCGAACACGAAGTCGAAGGCGACATCTACAACCTTAGGCTGTTCGTCGCGGAGCAGCAGGGCAGCCTTGGTCATACGCAGCGCCCTCACGTATTCAGCAGAAAGGCTATCATCTGGCGGGTCGCCCATCTTGACCTAGCTTGCGGAAAAGCGATTCGTGTGTGCCCAGTCCCTATCCCTTCATCCCCGTGGTGGCTATCCCTTCGACAAAGTATTTCTGACCCACCGCGAATATCAAGAGCACCGGAAGCGTAACTACGAGCGTGGCTGCCATGAGAGGGCCCCAGTCCACCGAGAACTGCGACTGGAACACCTGCAACCCCAGCTGAACGGTGCGCATCTGGTCTCTGTTGACAATGACCAACGGCCAAAGGAAGTCGTCCCACACATTCGTGAACGTGAATATGGACAGCGTCGCGATGACTGGCCTGGACAGCGGCAGGCACACTCGCATGAATACGCCGAGGTCTGAGCACCCGTCGATGCGCGCAGCGTCGTCGAGTTCGCGCGGCAACGATGCAAAGAACTGCCTCGTCATGAATACCGAGAACGTCGTGATCAGATACGGAAACAGCAGTCCTCCGTAGCTGTCGATGAGGCCCTTGCCACCCACGCCCAAAACGTTGTTGCCCCCAGTCAATGGGAACCGCCTGGCCAGTATGAACAGGGGCACTATCGTTACGTGTATGGGGATCATCATGGTGCCCAGCAGCGCGTAGAAAATCGGCTCGCGCCCTGGAAACTCCAGCCTTGCGAAGGCGAACCCCGCCAGCGATCCCAGCATCACATTGGTCACAGTTGCAATGCTCGCCACAAGCGCGCTGTTGAGGAAGTACCTGAAGAAGTTCGTGTGCGAGAAGACCGTTTTGAAGTGCTCCCAGGTTATGCGTTTTGGCAGCCACACAGGAGGGTATGCGAACAGGTCCTGATTCGGTTTTATCGAGCTCAGCACCATCCAAGCGAACGGCCCCGCCATGATCATGGCAACTAGTATGAGCACGATGTAAACGACAGCGAGCTGCGGACGGTTCTGACTTCTCATGGCCTACACCTCGCTGTCCACTCTGGAGCTGAAGAACTTCACGTTTATCAGCGACAGGGTGAATATGATGATGAAGAGTATAAAAGCCAGGGCCGATGCTTTCCCCATCTCCATGTAGTCGAAGGCCAGCTTGTATATGAGGTAGCCCACGGTAGTGGTGCTATCGAGGGGGCCGCCGCGGGTCATGGCGTACACTTCGGTGAAGGTCTGAAATGTGCTGATCAGGCCCATGGTGAGAACGTAGTACGTTACCGGCCGGAGCATCGGCCATGTAATGCCGGTGAACCGGCGCCATGGGCCGGCGCCGTCTATCATGGCAGCCTCATACAAGTAACGAGGTATGCCTTGAAGCCCAGCCAGGTAAATGACCATGTTCCATCCGATGCCTTTCCACACCCTCATGATGGCCAGCGAGTGCAGAGCCGTTTTCGGCGACGTAAGCCACCTCACCTGGTTGATTCCCAGCGCCCCCAGTAGGTTATTGAGGAGGCCCGAATCGTAGTCATATATCCACATCCAGATCATGCTCACTGCCACCATAGACGTAACAACTGGCAAGTAGTAAGCCGTTCGGAACAGCGTTATGGCGTGAAGCCGGCGGTTCACGAGTATCGCCAAACCCAGTGAGCAGATGATGTTGATAGGTAATACTTCGATAGCGTACTGGAAAGTGTTCCTGAGGGCGGTCCACATCTGGCCGCTCTGGCCCAAGAGCGCACGGTAGTTGTAGAGACCTGTCCATCGAGGCGACTGCAGCATGGTGTAGTCAGTGAAGCTCAAATATAGCGATACTGCCATCGGAACAAAGCTTGTGACTGCAACATACAGCACGACCGGTGCAATGAACAAGTATGCGCATACATATGACCTTCGTTTCGAGCGCACTCCTTTGTCCTCCCTAAGCGCCCTGGGGCGAGATTGAGGACGCCAGCGTCAGTGTTGATGCCGATGCCGGCGTCCTTCGTGACTACGCTACTTGCCAGAAAGCGCGGCGTTACACTCTGCAGCGGCCTTGTCCAGGGCGCCCTTGGACGACATTGCTCCGAACGCGGCCTTTTCGATGCACGATGCCAGTATGTCGCGCACCTTGACCCAGGCAGGGACGTTGGGGTTGCCTTTGCCGTAGGCCATGCCGTCAACGTACGCCTGGATGCGGGCGTCCTTGGCTACGAAGGGCAGGCTCTTCAGAGATTGCCGAGGAGGAAGCATGCTCAACGAGCCGCATATTCTGCCCAGTATGTCGGGGCTGGTCATGAACTTCATGACTTCCCATGCGGCGTCTTTGTTCTTGGAGTCCTTGGCCATGAACAGGCCGCTGAACGAATACAGCACTACCTGCTGCTTGTTCTTGAGAGGCGGTGCAACCCGAATGTGCTTGTAAACATCGGGCGAGTAAGCCTCGATAAGCGCAAGGTCGTTTGGCACTGCAAACTGCATCGCGACCTTACCCACGGCTATCGGAAGCACATTGCCCATAGGCTGCTCGATAGTGTTGGTGGTGCAGCCGTCCTTGTAGATCAGATCCACGAGGAACTGAAGGGCCTCTACGCCTTCCTTGCCATTGAATATGGCCCTGGAGCCGTCGGCGCTCACGAAATCGCCGCCGTTCTGCCACAGGAAGTTGGAGTAGATCTGTTGGGCGTCGATGCCCTGGAACGGAATGTCGAGCCCTTCCCTAACCATCCTGTTGCCCTGCTTGACTGTGAGGGCCTTGGCGGTTGCACGCAGCTCTTCCCAGGTGGTCGGGGGCTTATCCGGGTCGAGCCCGGCTTCGCGAAAGAAATCCTCTCTGTAGATCAGCAGACGACCTGCGCCGAACAGCGGCATCAGATAGCGCTTGCCTATGTAGGCGCCTGCATCGAGAGTGGGGCCGAAATCCCCGGCGTCGGCCAGGGTCGCCATATAGCGGTCAAGGGGTTCGATGCTGTCGTTGAAGGCCAACCCGGCGGTTGCCGCCTGCCCGTGCAGGAACACATCCGGCGGAACCTTTGCTGCGAACGCTGT
>JAYFQW010000017.1 GCA_034926675.1 Clostridia bacterium
GCGCCGCATCAGCGGCTGTAAACGGCATGCGAGACGTTGCCTTCCGCGATGCCAAGGCAATGCCCCAGTACAAAGTACCTAACGAGCTCAGGGCTGCAGCGAAAACCGAGCGATTGAACGCCCAAGGGTGCTGAACATGGGCTGGAAGACTCCCCGAATGGAGTTCGTACGACTGAGATGCCCTCCCATGACCAGAGAACGCTGAAGATATCGAGAGACTGTGTTTCACCCACACCCCATTCTCGCCTAACCTGCGCGGCCAACTGCGTCGAATCAACCCGTGCCATCAGCGCCCATGCTCCTTGAGCGTAGCGTCGAGATCCGCAATGCCGCAGATCAGCCCTAGCCCGGGCGGCGCACCCGAGAGCAGGGATCCAGCCTGAGATGGCGTATTGTGCCAGCACGCGAGTGGGGGCGCGCGACGCAGCTGATCCTGCATAGCTGCTTGCACTGCTCCTGTGATCCAAGTTATGGGGCGGCAAGCCCTCTTGAGCATCCTGCCATGCCGGCAGGCTGAGCCTGGGCGGATGCGAAGCGCTCATCGAGGATGCCGCCCTCCACCAAGGCGCCGGATACCGGGTTGGGCCGGTCGAGGACATGGGAAGCGAGCGGACAGCAGCCCGCTCGCTCACTAGACACTATGGCAAACAGCGACCTACCACTTCCCGCCGGCTCCGCCCCCTCCGGACTTCCCTCCGCCGAACCCGCCAAATCCACCGGACGACTTGCCGCTGAATCCCTTGGGAAGACCTCCGCCGAATCCTCCGAACCCACCCGGTGGGGGAGGAATGAACGGACCACGTCTCGTCCCGCGGGGGCCGCGCGGACCGCGGAAGATGGAGCTCAGCACGATCAGGCCGAGTATTATCACCGCGAATACCATCCCAGCGGCCTCATCAGGCGACATCGTCGACTTGTGGATGGGTGTGCTCTTGGAGTCGGATGCAGAGAGCTGTTCCGCCCCGGAAAGCCTCGCGGTGATCCTGTCGGCCGCCTCGAGGATGCCATTCGCCGGGTTTCCATCGCGGAAATTCGGAACCAGCGCTTCATCAACCACTCGCCCTAAGTAGGAATCCGGCAGATCCCCTTCAAGGCCGTAGCCTGTCTCGAACTTCAGTTCATGCTCTTCCTCGGCGATAAGCAGGAGAAGACCGTTGTCCTTCCCCGACTCCCCGATTCCCCATTTCTCGAAGAGCGTAACGGCGAACTCGTCTGCCGACACTCCTCCAAGGGACGGCACGGTCACCACCGTGAACTGCGCGCCGGTGGCCTGATTCAGGGCAAGCAGCCTGCTCTCTATGCTCTCCCGTTCGGAGGATGTGAGCATACTCGCCGTGTCATTCATGAGGCGCGGGGGAACAGGTTTCGCCGGATATCGGGGAGCGCCCGCAACCGGCGCCGCCTGGAGCAGAACCCCCGCTATTGCAGCCGCCATGGCTATCACGGCGATTGCCATCAACGCCCTGCGGGCCATCTGAGCACCTGCCACTCTAACCTGGCGTGATGTTCGCGTTCTGGGAACAAGCATTTCTTCGCCCCCCATCCTCATGGTATCCCGCGGCCCAGCGGATCACTGATGTATGCCATCATTGCCGCGCGCTTGGCCCTATCTAGAACTTCACCTGTGGTGCAGTCGTCGCTCCGGGCTGCGCCTCGAACATAGTCTTGGGAGTGAGGCCCTTCATCCCGGCCACGATTGAGTTCGGGAATGTGCGTATCTTGACGTTGAAGGATTGCACCGCTCCATTATACCTCTGCCGTGCGACCGCTATGCGATTCTCGGTTCCAGCGAGTTCGTACATGAGATCCTTGAACGCTGCATCAGCCTTCAGCTGCGGGTAGTTCTCAACCACCATTAGGAGTCGGGACAGTGCGCCTTCCATCTGGCCCACGGCCTCGTTCGTCTCCTCGACGGTGCGCGCCCCGCCCATCTTGGCGCGGGCTTCAGCTATTGCCGAGAACACGCCCTCCTCGTGAGCGGCATATCCCTTCACAGTTTCCACAAGGTTCGGAATTAGGTCATATCTCCGCTGCAGCTGGTTCTGCACTTCGGCCCACGCGCCGTTCACGTTCTCCTCCGACGTGACCATGGAGTTGGAAATGCTCACATAGCTCGCACCGAGTAGAACGATTACCACCAGGACGACGATCAGTGCGAAAAGACCAGACCTCTTCAACGCCAATGCCTCCCCTCAAATGTGCATCCCCAGGTTGTGCTGCCGTGCAGCTGGACGCGCATACTATAACATCATAGCACATAGATCGCAATACCCATCTCCCACTGCCTACTCTGCCTTCGCCGGAATCTTCTTCGAGGACGCATTTCCAGGTCTCTTCTCCCTCGAGTAGACGTACAGCGCGATGATGGTGGCGATGTACGGGACCATCTGCGTGAACTGGGGAGGAATCGCCGTCCCCTGCAGGCTCAGGCCGAGGCCATCGAAGAACCCGAACATGAGCGACATCAGGAGAAGCTCCAGTGGCCGCCCACGGGTGAGTATTATCACCGCAAGCGCGATCCACCCCCTGCCGTTCGACATGTTCTCGGCAAATAAGGTCACATAGCCGAGGGAAAGGTATGCCCCTGCCAGTCCGCACAGGACGCCAGACGCCAGTATGGCCTGGGCCTTGATCCGATCAGAACTCACCCCTACCGAATCAACAGCCCTGGAGTCCTCACCCGCCGCACGAAGCCGCAGCCCGAACCTTGTTCGGAATATGTGCCACTCAGTGAATACCGCCATGGCCAGCGCGACATAGACGATGAACGGATGCCCACTCACGATAGGGCCGAGAACAGGAACAGAATCGAGCAGCGGAATGCGCCACCGCGGAATAGCGACGATCCGAGGCGACATGAAGGCGCCCTTCACGTGGAACAACTGCCTGAGAGAGTAGGTGGTTCCCCCAAGGGCCAACATGTTCAGGGCAGTGCCGGTCACGAACTCGTCAGTCTTGAGCCCGACCGAGAAAATCGCGAACACCACTGCCGCCAACAGTCCGCCGACCATACCGGAAACCATGCCTACAAGCCACGATCCACACAGATAGCTCCCTGCGACCGCCATGAATGCGCCGATCAGCATCATGCCTTCCATGGCTATATTGAACACGTTGGCATAGTAGGTGTATGTGCCTCCGAGCCCCGCAAGAAGCACCGGAGTGGCCGCGAGCACACTCGATCTCAGCATCTCAATTGCCAGGTGCATTTCGTCCATCCTCCGATGCTATGGTGATGCGTTCCGCCCTCCGCGCCCTCACCGCCCCGGCCAGACGATTCATGATCACTCCAGCCGATTCCCTGCTTGCCACGACAAACAGCACTGTGATCGCCTGCAGAACCAGGGTGAATTCGGATGGAACGCGCGTCTCCATCTCCATTCCCATAGCGCCAGTTTGAATCGCCGCAAAGAACAGGGCGTAGAGGCCAGTGGGAAGCATGTCGCTATTCGCCACTATCGCGATCATCACCCCGTCCCAGGCATATCCGGCGCCCATGCCCTTCACGAATCGGTGCTGCATCCCACCCATGACCAAGAGCCCGCCCGCGAGGCCTGCTAGGGCTCCACTGAGCAGCATGGCCATTACGAAATTCGCATCATTTCTGCATCCGCCCACCCTCGAGAACACCGGATTCCGCCCCATGACTCGCCACTCGTATCCCAGTTTCGATCTGTTCCACAGAACAAGAGTGACGGCGAATGCAGTCAGGGCCACGAAAAGCGCGGAACTCAGTCCCCCCCACATGGGAAGCCATGCAGATGGATTAGTCATCTTCGTCATCGGGGAATACGTGGTCCTATCCCACATCGGGCCGGATATGAGGTAGAGTGTGAAGTAGTCCGCGATGAAGTTCAGCATCAAAGTGGTGATGAACTCATCCATGTTGAACTTGCGCCGCAGACCTGCAGCGATTCCCGCGCATAGCGCGCCTGCCGCCATCGCTGCCGCAATCGAGAGCGGAATCATGGCCGCGGCAGGCAAGTTCACGTGAATGCCGAACGCAGCCACAGCCATCGCGCCAATCAGGAATTGCCCAGGCTGCCCCAAGTTCACTGAGTTGCTTCCGAAGGCCACAGCCGCGGAGAGTCCAGTAAGAATCAACGGAGTGGCCTTCGACAGGGTGGACACGATGGCGAACTTCGAGAGGAGGCTGTATGAGAACAGCGCTGAGTAGCTCTCCAATGCGGGGTAGCCCTGAATCCACAGGATGAGCAGCCCGGCGATGAGCGATACTGCGACTCCGATGATTGCCGTGATGGCCTGCCTTCTCATTCAGCCGCCTCCTCCCCTGTTCCCATCCTTGCCCCGAGCATGTACTCACCGATCTCCTCGCGCGTGGCATCGCCCTGCGCCAGATCAGCTACGATCCTGCCATCGCGCATCACGAGTATCCTATCGGACAGGCTCTGGAGTTCATCGAGATCAGCCGAGATAAGCAGGCAACCAGCGCCTGCGTCGCGCCTTCGCACGATCTCGCTCTGTATGAACTCTATAGACCCCACGTCGAGCCCGCGAGTGGGCTGATCCAGCAGGATCAAGCCCGTGTTGTGGGCGAACTCCCTGCCCACAATCATCTTCTGTTGGTTGCCTCCTGAAAGCGACGACATAGGCGCATCCGCCCCCGGCGCAATCACTCCGAACTCCTTTATCAGGCCGGACGTGAAGGCTCGACACCTGGGAGGGCTCAGAAACGGGGTTAGCGCTGCCTCACCATGGCCTGCGCCTGAACGCCTTCCTAAGCTCGGGTTCAGCCGGTGATGGGTCATGATGGAGTTGTCCACAAGGCTCATGCCCTGGGCGCTTCCGGATGTTTTTCTGTTCTGTGGGACATGACACATGAGCTTGCGTCGGGCCATCACATCCTCGGCTGTCACGTCGCGTCCGCCAATCGCCACCACTCCCGATTCCGCGCGTATCAGACCCGTTATGAGCTGTACCAGCTCGAATTGGCCATTCCCCTCCACGCCGGCCACGCCCACAATCTCCCCGCGGCGAACTGCGAAGGAGACCCGATCCAATCGCCGCTTCCCGTTCCGATCCACGAAGCTCAGGTCGCGCACTGAGAGCACCTCGTCCCCGGTGACGGCGGGAGGTTTCTCCACTCCGAACACGACCTCCCTCCCGATCATGGCTCTGGCGAGGTCTGCCTTCTGGATCCCGCGGTTGTCCACAGTAGTAATGCGTTTGCCCTTGCGCATCACCGTGATCCGATGTGACAGCTCGATCACCTCATCGAGCTTGTGGCTTATGAAGACGATGGTCTTGCCTGCCTCGTTGAGCTTCCGAAGACGTTTGAAAAGCTCGCCAGTCTCCTGAGGAGTGAGGACTGCCGTGGGCTCGTCCATGATCAGCACATCCACATCTCTGTAGAGGAGTTTGAGAATCTCAACCTTCTGCTGCGCCCCTACGGAGAGGGCGCCGGCCCGGTCGTCGATTGAGAGGTTCAGCCCGTATCTATCCACCAGGGACTCAACCTTAGCCCGGGCCTCGGAGTTCGCAAGTGCTCCGAACCTGCCGACCGGTTCGGCGCCGAGTATCACGTTCTCGTACACCGTGTAGGAGGGGATGAGCATGAACTCCTGGTGGACCATGCCTATCCCAGCTGCTGCCGCGTCGCGTGGAGTGGAGAACTTGATCCGCTTCCCTCTGAAGTAGATGTCTCCGCTGTCAAACGGGGTCATCCCATAGAACACCTTCATCAGCGTTGACTTGCCCGCGCCGTTCTCACCGATTACCGAGTGAATCTCGCCTTCAACGATGGATATGTCGGCCCGATCCAGGGCAAGCGTATCCGGAGGATACACCTTGATCAGCGAGACCATGCGCACCATGATGCCGGAGTCTTCCAACGGCCATCGCACCTCCATGATGATACAAGCAAACCGGGAGGGCGGCGCGGCGCCCCCGCGAAACCACCCTCCCGAGCGGACACAGCCGCGAAATAGCGGATGCTGCAAACAAGTTACATAGTCCGGCGCGACAGCCTACTGGTACTTCTTCACCAGTATCTGACCTGCCTTAACCTTCTGCTCGATATCGAGGATCCTCTGAATGGTCTTGGCCGGCAGTATTCCCTTCGTGTACTCATCGATGGCAAGGCCCACCCCACCGGTTTTCAGACCATACTCAAGCACCTCGCCCGGCTTGTACTTGCCGTCGAGAATGCTGCTGTACACATCGTAGATGGCCTGGCCGACGTCTTTCAGATCCGACGTGATCACATGCCCCGGCTGCAGTCCATTCTGGTTGGAGTCGACGCCTATGGCGTATTTGCCCTCTTCTTTAGCGGCTTCAAGCACACCAGAGCCTGTAAGCGCTGCGATTTGGAACACCACATCGGCCTTCTGGGAGTAGAGCTGTTTCGCGGCTTGCTTGCCGCGGACAGGATCATCCCAAGTGCCCGCGAACACCGATTTCACTACGATGCTCTTGTCGATATAGTGCGCGCCCTGCTCGTAACCGTAGATGAACGCCCGGATCACAGGGTCATCCTCGCCGCCTACAGCGCCGATGATCTTATCTGCGTTGATCCCGGGAATCGATGTGTCGGTGGTAGCCAGGGCAGCCGCGACGCCGGCCATGAAAGCCCCTTCCTCCTCCACAAAGTCCACGCTGGTGATGGTCTTCTTGCTGTTTGTCACCACGGTGTCGATGTTGACCCACTTCTTGGTTGGATAGTTGTCGGCGTACTGCTGAAGCAGGTCCTCGTAGCCGTAGGAGATAACGAAGATGACGTCGGCATTCCACTGGACCGCAGATTGAAGTGCCTGAGGATACTTGGCCGTGTCGAAGTTGCACTCTATTGTGGTTGTTTTCGCCCCGAACTCCTTCTTGATCCTATCGATGCCAGACTGCCCCGAATCATAGAAAGATTGGTCGCCCAGTGCGCCATTGATGATGTAAGCGACCTTGAGCGGCGCCGGCGCCGCGGCAGCGATACCGGAAGCGAACAAGGGCAACAGCATGAGAGAGACTAGAACCATAGCTATCAGACGTTTCCTCATCGGCTTACGACCCTCCATAGTGATATGTGGAACCAGGATTGCCTTTCAGAATCGCGGCCTTCTGAGCAGGCCGGTAAGTTTGCCTCCCAGCCGAAACTGGCTCACCATGGTCTTATTCGTCACGAGCTAGCCAACTCCTGTTGCCTAACCGCATATGCCTGGCGCATCGTTAGGCGCATATCGCCATCATGAGTTGTGCGACCCACCGTGACTGCCGGATGATGCACGCTCCTCCATCTCCTTGTGATAGTAATGAGTCAGCACGGCGATTAGCGCCGTCACCACCGGAGGGAGATCCTCTGCAAGGTTCACCGAGACGGAGTTGCCTATAATCCTGCCGCCCAAACGGCCGGCAATCATGCCACGATCGACGGCGAGATCGGCGTCGAACCCGATCACGCCCCCTCCGCACCTGCCTGTGATGGAGTCAACGCCATTGAGATTCAGGTCGATCCCGTCGATCGCGCCGCCTACTCTGCCGTGGACATAGTCGGGTCCGTATTCCATGTCCACCGATTTTCCGATCATGGCGCCGCCGATACGCCCGCTGATTGTGCCCGAAACCTCGTCGATTATGAGGTTGAGATCTCCACCACTGATCAGCCCGCCTATGCGACCATAGACACGACCTTGATCAATAGTCGCAGAAACATCGAAGCCGTCGATAACTCCGCCTATTCTGCCGTGGACCTGCGAAGGCATCGAAATCATCTCCCCTCAGCCTCAAATGGTGTCGGAATGCCAAAGCCCCGCTTCTTAGTGGCAATTATAGACCATAGAGAGCCTGAAGGGAACATGCCCGGCCATCTGCTTCCTTGACTTCCCATCCTGCCCGCGCTATAATGGCTCTACCGAACATATGTTCGAGTATGGAGGCGAACGCCAATGCGCGCAATCGCTTATATACACATCCCGTTCCTTTACGCCGCCGTTCATGCAAAACTCGATCCTGGCATTGCCGGCCGGCCACTTGCTGTCGTTAACAAGAATACGGTGGTTGGAGTGTCGCCGGAGCTTGCGGCAGTCGCACCCAGCGCAGCTCCTGGATGCACTCGCCGGCACGTGCGACAGTCCTGTCCGGATGCGGTCATCGTCGAATACTCCCCAGAGCTTTACGCCGAGTTCTCAAATGCCATCTTGGATATATGCGCCGATTACACCCCTTTGGTGGATCCAGATTCCATGCTGAGCGCTTTTGCCGATCTCACAGGGTGCGGAGATCCTGAAGCCATATGCCAGGCCATACTCAGCCGCGCAAGCGAAGGCGCCGGGCTTGATATCGGGGTGGGGCTCGCAGGATCACGCCTCATCGCGAAAATGGCCGTCCCCACCAAGGAATGCGCGATCATAACTCCAGGCGCGGAGGCGCAATTCCTCGCCAGAATGCCAGTACGCTCCATATGGCCACTTTCCCTGCAAGTGCTTGATAGGCTCGAAAAGCTCGGGGTTAGAACAATTGCCCAGCTTGCCGCCATTCCAACAGGCGAGCTCACATCTCAACTGGGTGAAGCAGGCCTCGAGGCCCACCTTCTGTCCATGGGAATCGACAGATCGCCTGTTCGGGCAGGATACCCTCCTGAGTCTATAGAGTGTTCAGTATCATTCGAGGCGCCCGTGGGTGAATGGTCGGATATCCTCCAATGCTTGGAGGCATGTGCAGCCGAAATCGGTTCGAAACTCCGTTCATCTGCCCGTGCGGCCTCATGGATTGAGGCATCCTTGGAACCTACCGGAGGCTCCGCGGCTGTATGTACCGCCTGCATCGTTAGAAGGCATTCATTTCACACTCCGTCAAGCTCCACCACGCAGATCTCTCGGGCATTGGTTCACATCGCTACAATGGCACAGAATAGGTCGTCATCGCCGATTGCAGGTATTCGATTACGCGCAGGTAGCCTGGTCTCCCCTTCCGGAGTACAGCTTTCCATGTTCGATCCAGCATCAGCCGGCATCGGTTCGGATAGTCTCGAAGAGGCGCTGAAGTATGTGCGAAAGCGCTTCGGAATGCACAGCCTGATCACAGCGAACGCGCTTGTGCGTTCGAGGCGTGATCGGATGATCGCAGAGTCACTGCTATAACTGATGAATTTCTTTGGCCCGGGAGGTGATCTCCAATCAGCCGTCGCGTATGTGCACACGTACGGGTCGTAGAAGGCTCAACCGGCGCCCCATCAGGCTTCTACTGGGCGAATAGATGGCGCCAAGTAGCTTGTATCGTCGACCGGTGGCGCGAATGCGGAGAGTGGTGGGATGGCGATGCAGAAAGGGATTACTATCTCATAGCCTCCACGCAAGGCGGATGTTACGAGCTATGTCGGGAATCGCCAGGCGAGTGGATGCTATCGCGGGTAATTGATTGAGGCGTGAGGGCTATCGGGAATATCGCAGAAAGGCGGCAGTGCCATATGACTGGTCAGTGTAGGCGAGTGGAGGGGCCTAGCGAATTGGGGCGCTTCGTCCACCTGCATGTGCACTCCCAATACTCATTCCTCGATGGAGCGGATACCGCAACCTCCCTCGTCTCACGTGCCGCCGCCCTCGGAATGGGCGCAATCGCCATAACAGACCACAACAACGTGAGTGCCGCGGTGGAGCTGTCTAGGGCAGCGGCGGAATTCGGCATAAGGCCGATCCACGGAGTGGAGCTAGACATAGCCTCTCATCCTAGGCTTCCCGATCCGCACGCCTACAAGGCCTCCGCGCGCTCCGCTCCTTCTCACCTAACCCTCCTCGCCCAAGGCCATGAGGGCTACTCGAACTTGTGCCGAATTATAACAGAAGCCCACCTGTCTTCGGAGCGCCACGCCGCAGAAGCTACCCTGGAGATGCTCGAAAACTACTCTCACGGCCTCATCGCACTTTCCGGGTGTAAGAGAGGGGCGATACCATCCCTCGTAGCCGCGCGCAGGTTTGATGATGCGCTCGCAGTCGCCAGGGAGCTTGTCCGCATATTCGGGCGCAGCAACCTCTACATCGAACTGCAGAACACCCTCACCCCAGGCGCGTCCGCTGCAAACTCAACCCTGGCAGAGCTCGCGCAGCGCTTAGGCGTTGGCATAGTCGCCACGAACAACGTTCATTATGCTAATAAGGAACGTTTCCAGGTACATGATGCTCTCACATGTGTTCGCACACTCACAACCCTCGATGATATCCACCCAGAGCGACACATTAACGCGGAGAACTATCTCAAGGCGCCTGCGGAAATGGCAGATATCTTCGCCGGCTTCCCTGAGGCCATAGCGAGTTCCACGGAGATCGCAGAGAGATGTTCCCCCGGTCTAGATCTATCGCTCCAGCTGTTTCCGAAGTTCCAAGCCACGCACGGAGAGCCATCGGCCCAATGTCTGAGGCGCCTTGCCATGGAAGGCGCACTTGATCGATACGGCGCTATCACCCCGAAGATCCAATCCAGGCTCGAGCACGAACTGAACATCATAACAGCCCTGGGCTTCGAGGACTATTTTCTTGCAGTGTGGGATGTTGCGTTATGGGCGCGCTCCCGCGGCATACGTTATGCGGGCCGCGGTTCCGCAGCCGATTCTGCAGTCGCCTATTGCCTGCGCCTTACGAATGTGGATTCCATCGCCCGCGGCCTTCTGTTCGAAAGGTTCATGAGCATTGAACGCGCTCAGAAGCCAGATATCGACATCGACTTCGATGCACGCAAGCGCGATGATGTAGCAAATTACGTGTATGAACGATACGGAAAAGGTCATGTTGCAACCGTATGCACCTTCAGTGCCTTCAGAGGAAGGTCCGCTGTTCGCGACTTTGGAAAGGCACTCGGCTTTCCAAATGAGGATATCGACAGGTTCGCGAAACTCCTCCCCCACGTCCCCGCCGATGGCATCCGCGCTGCCTTTTCCCGATATCCGGAGATGCGCGATTCAGGAATACCTGCGTGGAAATTCGAGCTTCTGCTCACGCTTGGAGAGTCTGTGGCGGGATTTCCACGGCATATCGGCACACACCTAGGCGGCGTCGTAATATCGAGCAAACCCCTCACCTGCGCAACCCCGCTCCAAATGGCAGCGAAAGGGGTGGAGATCATCCAATTCGACAAAGATTGCATCGAGGATCTCGGCCTCATCAAACTCGACCTCCTCTCACTCCGAACCCTCTCCGCTGTGGAGCAGGCAGTCACTACAGTGCGCGAGGCAAGCCCGGGATTCAGCTACGATTCCATCCCCCAGGATGATCTCGCCACATATCAGATGCTGAATCGCGGTGAAACTGTGGGCGCGTTTCAGCTTGAAAGCCCTGCGCAGCACGGCCTGCAGACGCGGCTAGGCGCCGATTGCATCGAAGATATCGTGGCGAGTGTAGCGCTTATCCGCCCAGGGCCAATCCAGGGTCAAATGGTCGAGCCGTTCATCGCCCGCAGAACAGGAAAGGAAAAAGTCACATACATCGACCCTCGGCTCGCCCATATACTCGACAAAACCTACGGGGTAGTCCTCTACCAGGAGCAGGTCATAGAGATCGCGACGGCCATCGCCGGATTCACGCCAGGTGAATCGGATAGGCTGCGCAAGGTGATGACTCACTTTCGCTCCGTTCGGGAGATGGAGGAGATTGGCCGCGACTTTGTGGCCAAAGCCGTAGCTCATGGCGTCGAACAGAAAACAGCTGAGGCTGTGTTCTCCTACATAGTGGGCTACGCCGGATACGGGTTCTGCGAGGCCCATGCGGCAGCATTTGCCGACACCTCTTACAAAACCGCATACATGATCCGCCATTTCCCCGCGCACTTCTACGCAGCAGTCCTGAGCGCTCAGCCCATGGGGTTCTATCCTCCCCGCACTCTCCTAGTGGAGGTGGGAAGGCGCGGCGTGAAGGTGATGCCGCTCGACATAAACCTGAGCCATGAAAGGTACACGGTGGAAAACAAGCCGGGCTCGGAAACCGGCGCCATCAGAGTAGGGCTTATGCAAGTAGGCGGGGCGCCGAAAGATGTGATCCACAGGATAATCTCCGTCCGCGATGAAGGCGGGCCTTTCCGGAGTCCGTTCGATTTTGTATGCCGTGTGGATCCTCCGCGCCCTGCACTTCAAAACCTGGCGCTCACCGGGGCGTTCGATTCCATAGCGCCAAATAGGAGGGCCATTCTGTGGCGCCTTTCCAGGATAATCGCGACCGCATCTTCCTATAAGACGATCTCCGCCTCCGATGGGATGGCCGGGCAAGAGAGACTGCTCGGGCTGGATTGTGGAGTTGGAATCGGCACAAGCCCAGATGAACAAGCAGACGGCATGGATCTGGAAGGGCTTCCCGAGGGATTTGCTGACTTCACGCCAGTGGAGAAGTTCAAATACGAGACATCTATTCTCGGATTCTGCGTTGCGCACCACGCAATGGATTTTTTCCGCCCTGCCCTGTCCCGCGCGGGAGTAATCACCTCGCAGGATCTCGCCGGGGCCCAGGACGGCCAGGCGGTTCAGCTAGCAGGCCTAGTAGTCCGCCCACACCGACCACCAACGAAAAGTGGGAAGATCATAGTTTTTCTCTCCCTCGAAGACGAATTCGGCCTCTCCGACGTTACTATATTTGAGAACGTTTATCAGAAGTACGGCAGCGCGATATTCGGGAGCCCCGCACTTCTCGTAGCCGGGATCGTATCTCGACGCGGCAACGGGGTATCTGTAACCGCAAGGCAGGTGCAGCCCCTGTCGAAGAACTCCATGCCGCGCCCTGATGCTTCTAGGACCCAGCCGGAGCGAACACCATCGTCTCTTTGCCGATCTCAGGCTCGAACGCCCCGTGAAGAAGGTCGCGCATTCGAGCCTCAAAACGGCCAATGTCATCAGACGGCAGCATCACCGTGATCGTCACCCGCTCCGCGTACCCGATATCCTGCACGGAGAATCCCTCGCCTGTGAGGAAGTTCTGAACCTTCCCCAGAGCCGGGTAGTCGATGGAGAACCGAACGCTCAGCATCGGCCGCATCAATCCTATTCCAGCCGCATGGAGGCCATCGCGGGCAGCGGCGCTGTAGGCCCTCACCAGGCCTGCCGCGCCGAGGAGAACCCCGCCGAAGTAGCGGGTCACCACCACCGAACAGCAGCGGACCCCCTCACGGCGGATCACCTCGAGCACAGGACGGCCAGCGGTTCCAGATGGTTCTCCGTCATCACTTGAGCGAACGATATCGTCATTCTCGCCCACAACGAACGCATACACGTTGTGGGAAGCGTTCCAAAATCCCTTGCGGACCCGCTCAATGGCCTGCTGAGCCTGGTCTTCCGTGAAGGCTGGAAACGCAGATGCGATGAATTTGCTCTTCTTTACGACAAGCTCCGCGCGGCCCTCTCCGCGGAGGGTCAGATATGCTTTGGCCATGTGCACCACCCCCGAATACTAAGAGGGAATCCAATCCCGCAGTCGAACTAATCAGGTGTTGTGAGACTCGATCAGCACCCAAGGAGGCGAGTTCAAAACGTGCCTACAGAGCGACTTTACTACGCTGAACCTTATCTGAGAGACTTCACTTGCCAGGTTCTCCAATGCAACCCGGCTGCCAGGAACTCCTCCCCGACCCCTCTCAACGAGGTCATCACCGATGTGACTGCCTTCTACCCGAACTCGGGAGGGCAGCCGTCCGACAGGGGAACTCTGGGCGGAGCAGATGTAGTAGATGTCATCGAGCGAGGCGATGAGATCATTCACCTCACAGTAGCGTCGGTCCCTCCAGGCCCGGCCACGGGGAGAGTCGACATCGAGCGTCGCTTCGATCATATGCAGCAGCACACAGGCCAGCATATCCTGTCAGGCGCATTCTCAAGCCTGTTCGGGCTTGACACAGTCGGCTTCCATCTTGGGGATGAGACCGTAACCATAGATCTGAATGCTCCTGATGTAAGCTACGATCAAACCGCTGCGGCAGAGCGGCTTGCGTGTGAGGTCATCTTCCAGAACCGGCCGATCAACGCGGCTTTCTGGGGCCGTGAAGCAATCGACACATCGCGATTGAGAAAAATGCCGACGAGAACAGAGAACATTCGCCTAGTCGACATAACTGGATTCGACCTCAGCCCGTGCGGAGGAACCCACACTAGGGCGACAGGCGAGGTCGGACTCATCAAGATCACACGGACCGAACGGATACGCGGCACAACCAGGGTGGAGTTCGTGTGCGGCAGGCGCGCCCTGGCCGACTATCGCTGGAAGAACGATGTGGTGCATGTGTCTTCCTCGCTGCTGTCGGTCCATGGCCGCGAGCTTGCCGATGCCATAGACCGTCTCCAAACCGGACTCCGCGAGGCACGCAAGGAGGCCGAGACCGCGGCAGACCTCCTCCGAGACGTGCAGGCATCTCAGATGTATGATAGCGCGGAACCCATCGGCTCGCTGGGGATCAAGCTGATCGTCCGCGCCTACGATGGCGAAGGGATAGATCACCTAAAAGCCTTGGCCCACAGGCTGTGTGAACGTCCGCTCGCAGTGGCGCTCTTGGGCTCATCAAGCGGGGCATCTGCGCACCTGGTGTTCGAGAAGTCTCACGATGTGCCTGTGGACGTGTCGAACCTGCTTCGCCAAGTTCTGCCCACAGTGGACGGCAAGGGTGGTGGAACCCAGCTCATCGCTCAGGGAGGCGGCAGGAACCCAGCCGCACTGCCGGAGGCACTGTCGAGCGCTGCAGCTCTAGCCTCCCGTTTCCTCGAAGAAGCCGGGCTCCACCCGTGATCGAAGCTCACTCCATGGGCCGCATTCAGCCGGGACGCTCACATCCTGGCCGATAGCAAGTTGCCGGATTCATAACGAGTGAGGCCGACGCGGAATACCCAGGCCGCGAGGCAGGCAATTCCGATGGAGAAGGCAACAAGCCCCGCGAATAGCGGCAGGCTGAACCGCCGCAGCAGCTCAACTGGGATGAAGGCAGCGAAGCCAGCCGGCAGAAGTGTGTATAGAACCGCCCGGGCCGCGCCTCTGAACATGGAACCAGGGTACCCAGAAAACACAGTGAGGGCCTCGGTGAGTTCAGAGCTCAAAGCCTGGGCGTTTCCAATGAAGAACGCAAGGCTGCCCACTATGGCCTCGAAAGCCGTGTAGATGGCGCACGATGCGAGGCACACCACCGCGAACAGAATCACTCGGCCTAAGGTCACGCGAGTGAACAGTGCGAACACCGCCACCCCGAAGGCCACATCGCCAATGCCCGATATGTCCGACCGGCTGACTATCACATGCAGCAGGGGATCTCTGGGAAGCAGCAGGTAGTAGTCGAGCTGGCCCTCGGATATTACACGGGCAAGCCGGCGGGCGTTTCCGAACACCGATGCGGAGAGTCCAAAGGCAGTCGCGAACACCGCGTACAAAGTGATGATGTCCCGGAACTCCCATCCCGAGATGTCCTCCACTCGACCGTATATGACCCACCAGAAGAATAGAAGCATGAAGTCATTGGCCATCATGAACAGCACCTGGGAGATGAAACTCTGCCTGTACTCCATCGCTGATGCCACGTTGAACTTCACGTGCTCCCATATGAACCGGGCCGTCCCTCGACCGCTACCCTCCGTTGACATTGAGCCGTTTCACCCCCAGCCCATAGAGGCCAAATGCAATGGATGCAGCCACAACGATCCACACCGCCTGGCCCGCCAGCACCCTCCAGAACAGGCCTATCTCAAACCGTATGAACAGCCTCGCGGGCCCATAGATCACATGGTTGAACGGCGTTGCCCTGGCAATGCCGGCGAGCCTAGCAGAGTATATCTCAATCGGCGCGAACAACCCACCGAAGATGAACAGGAGCTTGCCGTAGATCCAAAAGAACGGCAGGGTATCCTCTACCCAGAACGCCAGCATACATATGCTCATTTTGATGAAGAAATCGAGGACAAGCCCCAGGCCGATCAGCAGGATCACGCCTGCCAGGTTCAGGCCTTGAACGGCCACAGGACCCACCAGTAGAAGAGCGACCACGCTTCCTATAGCCGTATTCAGCAGGAGTTTGAGTCCAGTCTCGCCCCAGTAGGCCGCAAACTTGAACCACACGTAGTGGTACGGTTTGTTAAGCGCGTACGCAATCGAACCGTTCTTGACCTCCTCATCAGTCTCGCTCTCGATTCGCGCGCGGCCTATCATGATCCCCTCGCTAACGACCATGTACCAAACCATCTCGCGCACACCGAATCCCTCGACGCGAAGCTTGCCTGAGCCAATCAGGACAGTCCACAGCTGCACGAAGATGAAAAGGATCAGCGCGTAGAACACGGATGCGCCAAGGACATCAAGGATGTACGCGGTCTTGTTCCGAAAGCTCACCAGAGCTACGTACATGTACTTGGACCCAGACCACGATGCTCTCTGCGCTGGCTCCAGGAGAGCGTTCGCCGCCCCCTGCGCTCTCCGCACCGCTCTCAACCCCGGTCACTCCTTCGTTCCGTTCGTTCCGTTCAGGCCCTCCCGCTCATATATGCCTGCTATCACCTGCTCTGTGGGAGGATCGGAAATCGTGATATCCTCAATGCGGCCGTGGCGCATGAGCTCGGTCAGGACCTCATCTATCGATGTCAGCCTCACATCAACCGAGAGCTTCAGATTGGCGCTCTTGTGTTTCAAGAGAGTCACCCCGGGAATGCACGGCAGGTCCATCGGCTCAGAAAGCCTTGCGCGGACGATCTTGAACCTCAGATAATCGCGGCGAAGCGCCGAAACCGATTCATCAAGGATCAGTTCGCCGTTGTTGATTATCATCACCCGCCGGCACAGCTCCTCGATATCCCCCACATCATGAGAAGTCAGAAAGACCGTGAGCCCCTCTGCCTGGTTCATCTCTCGGATGAGCTCGCGGATCCTCCGCTTCGCCACAACATCCAGGCCAATTGTAGGCTCATCCAGGAACAACAAGCGAGGCGAATGAAGCAGTGATGATGCTATCTCGCATCTCATCCTCTGACCCAGGGAGAGCTTTCGCACAGGTGTGGACATGAACTCGCCCAGCTCGAACAGGTCGGACAGGGTCTGGAGCCTACTCCGGTACTGTCCGGTCGGAATGTCATAGATCCGTTTGAGAAGGTCGAAGGTATCGCGCGGAGGCAAGTGGTACCAGAGTTGAGACTTCTGGCCGAATACGCTGCCGATCTGCCTCGCCAGCTTCTGCCTTTCATCCCATGGGGCAACGCCAAGAACAGACGCCCTCCCGGAAGTGGGGTGCAGTATCCCTGTGAGCATCTTGATGGTGGTGGACTTCCCGGCCCCGTTTGGGCCGATGAAGGCCAGGATCTCTCCTTCGTCCACTGAGAAGGTCACGTTCCGGACAGCCTCAACCCTTCTGACCGAGGGCCGCACCATCGCTCTGAAGCTCCCGGAAAGGCCAGGCGGCTTCTGGTGCACATCGAAGGCTTTGCTCAGTGAGTTGACAACTATGGCCTGAGCCCCGCTGCATCTATCGTTCATTGACATCGTCCGCCTCCATTGGGCGCATACTATCGCGGGAAGGCACATGAACGCCGCCATGGCAAGGAGGTATGTCCTTTGAGACGCCGGGAGACGCCCAAAGGAGGGAAGCTCACTCCCTCTGCTTCGAATACGTCGAGAAGCTTCAAGTGCAGTCGCTGCGGAATTACTTATCCCACACCAGAGGCATCAGAGCCGCAGGATGCCGGTTCATCAGGATGCATGGTCTGCCCAAACTGCGGGTTTGACAACTGCACGGACCAATCCACGGTAGTCGATGTCTCGAACGAGGAATACTGATGGCTGCATCGGCGCCCGGGCGTTTCGCCCGGGCGCCGGCTGATTGAGAGGCCAGGCGCCGCGCCGCCAAGGCTACACCGCGCCGCCGATGGATATGGACTCCACCTTCCAACCGAATACCCCAGTGATAAGCGGAATGCCAATTGGTTGGTACTCGAGGACCAGCGGGTTCTGGGAGTTGTTCCAGATCGTCAGCTGCCCTCTCATGCACCTGTAGGCGGGAAGGTACACGCGCTTGCCATTCACCTCGACGGGAAAGAGAATCTCCTCTTCCACCCTCAGATCACCTGCGAAAACCCCTGTAAGGCTCAGGTTGCCCACGCGGAAGTTGTACGCCACGCCGCCGGTTCGCAATTCGTGCAGAACCTCTTTCGACACCCACGGGGCAGTCCAATCCGTCTCCTTAGGGTCTCTCTGTCCGAAGTTGGGTCCGAACGTACGCCCTCTGGAGAGGCTCTTGAGCCTGCGCGTTCCTGCAGGCCCAAGCGAACCGTCTGCAAGCGACCACACCCAGCCGATATCGGCCCAATCAGGGTATTTCGCGTCATGCACGGTAACCTGCCAGGTGTAGTCGGTCACAGCATGCTCAATGGTGCGCCTGAACGACATGTACATGCCAGAGTGCATCGGAAGCTCAGTAGTCATAACCTCGTATTCGTATCTGCCGGGCGCCTGTGCCGGGCCGGGCCCTGATGCGCCCGCACGCGCAACCCAAACCCCGCCTGCCATACAGACCAGGATCAACAGAACGATACCGCATGCGATTTTCCTCGGCAACCTAGAACCACCTCTCTAGCACACTCAGCTCGTGAACGCGCACAGTCCCCAGGGTAACTGCCATGAGCGCGTCATATCCCCTCGCGATACACGAACTCCCCGCCCACCATAGTGGCCACGACTCTAGCCTCCAGTATCTCCGCAGCAGGTATGGAGAAGATGTCGCGGGAGAGTATGGCGAGATCCGCAAGTGCACCGCGGGATAGTGCGCCTCTGGTGAGTTCATCCCCGGAGGCCATCGCCGCTCCTGCTGTGTACGCCCTCACGGCCTCCTCCACTGTGAGCCGTTCCTCCAGATACCACCCAGCCTCTGGCGTGCCATCGAGTTGCCTTCTCACGACCGCCCCGTAGATCCCGCGAATGGGATCTGGAGTCTCCACTGGGGCATCGGAACCGAAAGCCAGAGTCGCACCGCTCTTCGCAAGCGAGCGGAATGCATACGCCCACCTGCTTCTCTTCCCCCAGTTCCTGTCGGCGACTGGAATATCGCTCACCACATGGATCGGCTGCATGGAAGCTACGACCCCCAGATCCGCGAACCGGCGCACGTCCTCCGGATGAAGCAACTGTGCATGCTCGATCCTATGACGCAGGCGCCTTCGGGCGCTCTCCTCCTTCACGGTCTCCAGGATGTCCAGGACGTCCCGATTCGCTCTATCCCCGATGGCGTGCACGGCGCAGGATATTCCAGCCAGGACGGCCCTGCCCACAAGCTCAGCGATCTCCTCTTTGGACGTCACCTCAATTCCGGTGTTCCTCGGGTTGCCCTCATATGGCCTGAGGAGACGCGCCGTCTGAGACCCCAAGGCCCCGTCGGCGAACAGCTTGAGGGAGCCGATCTTGAGCCATTCGTCGCCGAAGCCAGATGACAGGCCCATGTCGATAGCGTCATCCAGGTTGTCCTTGGCAATCCCGTGGACAACCCGAAGCTTCAGGCGCCCGGTAGTTCGCAGCAACTGCAGAGCCTCGAAGGCCCCGGCTCCTTCCATGTTATGGATCCCCGCGATCCCCATCCGGTGAAGCCCTGCCTGTGCCCTCTCCATAGCATCGGCAGAGGCCTCGCACCCCGGATCTGGTATTACCCTCTCCACTAGTTGCGAGGCGGTCTCACGAAGGATTCCAGAGGCCTGCCTCGATTCGTCGTCGCGGACTATCTCCCCACCCTCTGGATTTGGAGTATCGATTCCGACGCCCGCAAGGCGAAGCGCTGCGGTATTCACCCACATCGCGTGCAGATCCTTGCTATACAGTGCGACTGGGTTGCGCGGCGCCACGGAATCCAGATATGATCTGTCGGGGAGTCCGGCGCCGGGCCAGATGTTCTTGTTCCATCCTCGTCCAACGATCCATGCGCCAGGCTTTACATGTTCCACTGCCTTCTCGACTGCAGACGCAGCCTCTTCTGGGGCTTTAGCCTTCTCCACGTCGATGCTGTCCAGCCCGATGGAGAATAGCTTGAAATGAATGTGGGAGTCGGTGAACGCGGGAACAAGAACCTTCCCGCCCAGGTCAATTCGTTCGAAACTATCATCCACCGCTGACGCGGCTTCCGAATCAGTGCCACACGCGATGACTCGCTTCCCCACGCAGGCTAACGCTTGGCAGAACGGACGCCGCCCAGACGCAGTGTACACCTTCCCGCCAGTGAACAAGTATCTTCCCAAAATGGTCCCTCCCAGCATCCTGCTCATCTTTGTCTATTTCAGCAACCCGCCCTCTTTTCCTGCCTAATGTGACCATTGAAGGAGTCGAACAGCCGTCATCGAAGTATCCATGTAGGAGAACCAATAGGTTGCGGCTCGGCTGCAGGCGAAGGGATGGTGGCGCTGTGTCGTCCATCGGGAGAGTTGCCGTTATCGGTGCTGGGCAGATGGGCTCCGGCATAGCTCAGGTGGCGGCTTCCGCCGGCATGGAGGTAGTCCTCCTCGATGTGTCGGTCGAGTGCGTCAAGCGCGGTATCGAGCGAATCGCCAAGAATCTGGCCAAGCTTGTTGAGAAGGCGCGCATCAGCGCCGACGAAAGCGATGCCATTCGCAGAAGGGTGACTACGGCTCTCGATCTGGGCGAAGCGAAAGATGCAGACCTGGTGATCGAAGCAGTGGTCGAGGATCCGAAAGCCAAGGCTGAGCTGTTCCGCAGGCTCGCGATGATCTGCGCCCCTGAGGCCATCTTCGCATCGAACACATCGTCCATATCAATTACATCCTTGGGCCGGGATTCGGGACGTCCAGATCGCTTCATCGGAATGCACTTCATGAACCCCGTTCCAGTCATGCAGCTCGTGGAGGTCGTTCGTGGGCTCGAGACGTCCGACGAGGTGTGCCGGACCATCGTGGACCTGGCGCGCAGGATGGGCAAGGAGCCTGTGGTCGTTCGCGATTCCGCCGCGTTCGTGGTGAACAGGATAGCCATACCCATGATCAATGAGGCAGTGTACTGCTTGATGGAAGGGGTATCGGACGCAGCGGGCATTGATGCCTGCACCAAACTGGGGCTCAACCATCCCATGGGGCCGCTCGCCCTCGCGGATCTGATCGGCCTCGACACAGTTCTTTCAATCCTGGAAGTCATGGTGGCTGAGACTGGCGACCCGAAGTACCGGCCATGTCCACTCCTGAGAAGGATGGTTGCAGCTGGTCACCTTGGAAGGAAGTCTGGGCGCGGCTTCTACGCGTACTCCTAATGGCGGAGGTGAGCGATTTGGCGGATGAAACCGTTATCCTCCATGTAGATCAGGAGATTGCGGTCATCACGATATCCGGGCCGGCATCGCTGAACGCCCTGGGCAGCACGGTCCTGGCGGAACTCGGCCAAGCCCTCGCGCAGGTTCGAATCAACAGGGCGATTCGCGCCCTCATCATCACCGGCGCCGGCAGTCGAGCCTTTGTGGCAGGCGCCGACATCGCAGAGATGAGGGATCTCACTCCAGAGGGCGCCGTCGCTTTCTCCCGACGCGGACAGGCGGTGTTCGCGGCAATCGAGGAGTTGCCTATGCTATCCATCGCGGCCGTGAACGGGTACGCCCTGGGCGGAGGGTGCGAGCTTGCACTGGCATGCGATATCCGGATAGCATCGTCAAATGCTCAGTTCGCCCAGCCTGAGACTGGTCTGGGCATAATCCCGGGCTTCGGCGCCACAGTTAGGCTGCCGCTCGCCGTGGGACGGTCAAGAGCAGCCCAGATGATACTAACGGGCAGGAAGCTGAATGCCGATGAGGCATTGTCGGCGGGGCTCGTGTCGGAGGTAGTAGCACAGGATGCCCTGCTCGCCAGGGCACTCGAGATAGCGCGGGACGCCGCGGCGAAGAGCCCGACAGCCATTGCCCACGCGAAGCGATGCCTGGCTGCGAGCGCGGAGCTATTCGAGCGTGAGGCCGAGGAGTTCGGGAAGTGCTTCGAGACAGATCAGCCACGAGAGGGAATGTCCGCATTTCTGGAGCGTCGAAGGCCTGAATTCTCAAGGTAGGGTCGGATCTTCGGCCAGCAGTTGAGATGAGGTTTCCACACATGCAAGTGTCTCTCCAGATCCGAGAGCGGCGACCTGCAGTCGCTGGCCGCAAACTCGCCGCCTTCACAACAGCAATGCTACTAGTATTCGCAGCGCTCGCATGCGCTCAAACCGGGGGTGATGTGGGCGATGTTCTTATATCGAAATCCACGATCATCCCATTGGGCCCTGGGGTTACCCTGGAACGCCGGAATTCACTCACGGCTGCGGGCTGGCTGCAGATGTCCATTATCATGGCGGACCTGTCGTCCCCCTACGTCACGGTCGCCCCATTTCTGGCAGGCAATGTGCTTACATCTCCCGCCAGAGTAACGTCGATCGCCTCCAGCTGGGGCCTGGCAGCCGCCGTAAATGGGGATTTCTTCGACATGGGCGCGACCGGAGCGCCTCTCTCATTTGCGGCCGCTGGCGGCGACATGATCCGATCCCCCCGAGTCGACCCGGACTTCGCCTCTATCGCAGTACTCAGCTCTGGCACAGGGATTCTCGGCGAGTGGCGATGGCAGGGTTCGCTTGTGCGGATCGACGCTCAGGGCAGCACCGCCTCGGATCCCAATCTAGAGGCGCCGGCAGACTGTACTGCGGATTCCTCCACAGGGACGGTCGCTCTCGCAACGCCAAGCAATGCGTCGATGGCCCTCTCCGGGATGAACGAGGTATCCGTGCCCGCCAACGGCGCCATACTCTACGATCACCGATGGGCTCAGAACCAACGCCCGGTCAGGAATGACATATCCTACATCCGAATCAGACACGGGGTCATCGAATCCCGCGGGACCGGCTGGCCGCCCCCAGACACTCCGCCGCCGCCGAAAGCAGCGCCCGATCCCGTTATCGCTCCAGAATCATATCCCCCTGTGCCCCAACCTGAACAGGAGACCTTCACGAGGGCGCCTGCGCAGGAGTGGGAACCTGCGGTGGACATAGTAATGCGCGGCGCCGCGAACGATGCCTCCAAACCATTCTCTATAGGAGATTCAGTGATGATCGAAGGGCGGTTCCTGCCGGACCTTCCGGACCTCAGTTCGGCATTCTCCGGAAAGCCGGTACTGGTGCGAAGTGGGCTTGTCCAGCCGAACCTCGACCGACACACGGGCATTCAGGGCGGACAGCCGGCGCCTCGAACAGCTGCGGGTCTGTCGTGCGATGGAAGGGTCCTGATACTGGTGGCAGTAGATGGCAGGGTCCAGGGATCAAGGGGTGTGACACTACCCGAACTGGCGAGGATCATGGTCTCACTCGGTGCGCAGGACGCTCTGAATCTCGATGGAGGAGGTTCAACCGCTGCAGCAGTCCGAAACCCCACTCAGAACACGGTGTCCCTGGCAAGCCGTCCATCCGGAGGAGCGGAAAGGCCAGTGCCCTATGCAGTTGGAGTGCAGACAGCGGAGGGCGTCGCGGTGAATGCCGTCGATTCCAGGGGTTCAATTGCGGTATTCGTGTGGGTATCAGTGTACGACACACAGTCGTATGCCTCCTCCGGCAGGCCGCTCGGCACGTTCCCATCTCTTGCAGCCGCGGTGAATGGGGGCGCCTCAGCCTTCGTAGCGCCAGAGGTGACCATCCCCGTGGGCGGGCAGGCCTTGCTCGCAGCCGAGCTGCTCGACTCCTCGGCGCGAGTGGTGTCGCCTGATTCTTTAGGCACGGTCCCAGTGGAGTGGTCAGTCACTCCTCCCAAAGGCACGCCGCAGGGCGCCGAGGCCGCGAGCCTGCTCTCGGTGTCTTCCGACACCCTGACTGCCATTCTGGCGCCACCCCGCGAAGGTCGATATGAAGTGAAGGCCACCGGCGCTGGGCTCAACAGAGTGCTGTTTGCAGTGAGAGCGCAGCGTCGCGATGACGCGCCAACACTGCCTCTATCATCGAACGGCACGGGATCGGCAGGGTCTGTGAAGCGGATATTGATGGAAACGTTCGAGACGGGCAATGGATGGTGGGGGGCTGGCTCCCCTTCGGCGATGGCCTCTCGCGCATGGACATCCACTCCTCCGGATACGACTTACGCGGCGCTGCCTCCATCGGCGCCCTCATCATCCTACACTGCTGTCCCAGTCGGAAAGCCATTCGGGCAAGCCGCCGCCCTGGCCTACGATTTCACATCTCCAGAAGGCACTCGCGCCGCCTATCTGAGGCCCCCAGCGCAAGTGAGACTGCCCGCAGGCAGTGTCGCGCTGGGCCTGTGGGTCTACGGAGACTCAGGAGAGCACTGGCTTCGAGCAACACTCGCTGACAGTACAGGCCAAAGGATGCCGATAGACTTCCCGAGGATAAGCTGGAACGGGTGGAGGTATGTTGAGGCGACTATTCCGGCAGCCCTGGCGCAGCCAGTCACCCTTGAGCAAGTGTATCTCGTGGAGTTCAGGCCGGAGCTTGTTGGAGCAGGGGTGATCTACATCGACGATATTCAGCTGATGGTTGCTTCAGCGGGTCCGTGGCCAGTCGGCGCCGATCTAGCGGCAACGATCGAGGCCGCCGCGGCGCTCACACTCACAGCAGCGCCAACTGAGGTTGGCGCGCCGCTTTCGGCAAAGTCCTCCGGAGGTCATCGGGCAATCGAGGTGGATGTCTCGCGGTCTCCGCTTCCATGGCGCGAGCTCATCGCAGAGCTCGAGTCGTTCAGATCGTCAGATGATGTGCAGCTCACAGTGGTCCTCCAAGGCGGATTCGCAGTCGATCCAGCTACCCGGACGCCTGGAGGATCGTTCAAGGATCCTCTCGAAGCAGAATTGCTCCTGCGATCGCTATCAGCCTGTGCGGATGGATCCACCCAGGTCACCCTCGTCCAGACTGCCCCGATAGCCTCTGGCGACAGCTGGATATCGGTTGATGGTGTGACAGTCGTGTTCCTGGCCCGCCCAAATGCAACAGGGAACGGCCCGCGCGCCGCCGCGCAGCCGTCCCCTAGTCAGCAGGTTCAGCCTCTCGTTACCTCTTGGAGAACTGAGGCGCCTTGCGGGCCTTCTTCAGCCCGTACTTCCTGCGCTCTTTCATCCTAGGGTCACGTGTGAGGAAGCCAGCCTTCTTCAGCGCCGATCGCAGATCCGGATCGGCCTCGATGAGCGCCCTGGCTATGCCATGGCGCACAGCGCCGGCCTGCCCTGCGACTCCTCCGCCCTCCACATCGGCGATGACGTCGTACTTTCCGACGGTCTCAGTCACTGCGAACGGGCCATTCACAACCAGCTCAAGAGTGCGTCGGCCGAAATACGCGTCGATCGGCTTTTCATTGACCAGAATGCTGCCGCTCCCCGGCAGGATTCTCACACGGGCGACCGAGCACTTCCGCCTGCCCGTTGCCATGTACTGCAACTGCGCCACAGAATTATCCCCTTTCCTCGCCCGGATCAAACCGTTATTTCGAGCGGCTCAGGTTTCTGCGCCGCGTGCGGATGCTCTGACCCAGCGTACACCTTCAGCTTCATGCCCATCTTACGACCTAGCCTGGTGTGGGGAAGCATCCCCTTCACGGCTTTCTCGATCACTCGCTCTGGCTTGGTCGCAAGGAACTTCTCATAGGTAATCTGTCGAATTCCGCCTGGATAGCCAGTGTGCCAGTAGTGGATCTTCTTCTCCAGCTTGTTCCCTGTGAGCACTATCTGCTCGGCGTTGATGACTATCACGTGGTCTCCAACATCGATGAATGGCGTGTACATCGCTTTGTGCTTGCCCTTCAAGACCTGGGCTACCTCACTTGCGAGCCTGCCCAGAGGCTTCCCGGCAGCATCCACCACAAACCACTTGCGGGTTATATCCTCCGGACTCGGAGTGAATGTGGCCGACATCCAGTTCCCTCCCAGCTTCAACTGCTCGTCTGAGTATGGTCAGTGGGTCCGGGGTTAAGGCGCCACTGGTACAAAACTCACGAGGCAATTCTAATATAGCAGCAATACACTGTCAAGGACGGGCAAGGTCCGCAAGGGGTTCGGGATACGCCACCCGAACCAGATACAAACCATCTGGCGGAGCAGTTGCGGGGCCTAGCGACCTATCGCGCGAAGCAAGAAGCCGCGCTGGCGCCTCCATGTCCGTCCGTCCGCTGCCCACATCGAGCAGCGCCCCGACGATTATCCGCACCATTTTGTAAAGAAACCCATCCGCCTCTGCCTCAACTACTATGAGTCCGAGGTCTAGTGCGCCTAGCTCCTCCGTGCGCACTTCCAGGCGGTTCACCGTCCGGACGGTGGTCTTAGCGGACGACCCAGTGGCTGAGAATGCCGCGAAGTCGTGCCTGCCAACCAGAACAGCCCCTGCCATGGCCATGGCATCAGCCGATAGGCTGCCTCGGGTCGCCAGGGCCCTGCCCGAAAGGACCGCCGCCCCACGTCGAGCCGCTGGGCTCTCGCCTCCGCCAGGGACTATGAGGTACCTGTATACCTTGGAGATCGCATCGTACCTCGCGCTAAAGCCTGGCGGCGACTCAAATGACCTCAAGATCCGTATGTCTTTCGGCAACGCCGTGTTGAGAGCTGGGGCGTACCTGTCCGCCGGTATTCGCGATTCTGTGTGGAAGTTCGCAACCTGCCCCAGCGCATGGACCCCTGCGTCGGTCCTCCCCGCCCCAGTGATCCTGGCGCGCTCTCCCGTCACGCACGCAATTGCCTGCTCCAGTTCGCCCTGGATGGTCCGTGGCGGCGCCCCCGCGCCGCACTGCCCACCAGAGGTCTGGATCTGGAATCCCCGATACCCAGCGCCCACATACTCAACCACCAGCCCAATGTTGCGCATGTCAGAAGGCCACTACTGCGACAACGGCGTACGCGACTGTCCCGGCGATCACTGCATAGTCCGAAACCGTCATCTTCAGTTGTCGCATCCTCGTCCTGCCCTTGCCGCCCCGGTAACACCTGGACTCCATCGCCATGGCCAGTTCGTCTGCACGCCGGAAGGCAGACACGAACAGAGGAACAAGCACCGGTATCATGGCCTTGGCGCGCCGTGCGATATTTCCGGATTCGAAGTCAGCGCCCCGCGCCATCTGCGCCTTCATTATCTTGTCCGTCTCTTCAAGAAGAGTGGGAATGAAGCGAAGCGCTATGGTCATCATCATGGCGAGTTCGTGAGCTGGCAAGCCTACCACAGCGAACGGACGGAGAAGGCTCTCCAGGCCGTCGGTGAACGCGATCGGAGAGGTCGTGAGCGTCACACTCGAGGTCGTCATGATGAGCAGAACCAGCCTTACGACGGTGATCAGGCCTTCGCGAAGTCCTCTATCAGTGGCTGTCAGCTTCCAGATCCGGAAGATGGGCTCTCCGGGATCCATGAACAAGTGCAGACCGAAGGTCGCCACGATCACAAACAGCAAAGGCCGCAGTCCCCTGAGCACGTATCCAAGATGCACTCGGGATATGAGGATGGCGCCGATTATCAGACCGGCCAGCATCAGATACGCCCCCGGACGCCTGGCCACAAACAGGGCTGCCACAACCACCAGCGAAAGCAGAATTTTCGTGCGCGGGTCCAACCTGTGCACGATGGATTCGCCGGGTATGTATTGCCCCACCGTGGAAAAGGGTATGCTCACCGTTGCATCCCCTCTCTGGCCCTGGTCGACTCCGCTGCCTTCAGCCGAGGAAGAAGAGCCTGAACCGCCTCGTCCACGGTGATGGCGCTGGTTCCGAAATCATATCCGCACTCGGCCAACTCCGCCATAACGTCAGTCACCTGAGGCACTCCCAGGCCGATCCGCACCAGCTCCTCGCGGGCACGGAACACCTCTCTCGGCGTTCCCTCCATGGAGATTCTGCGGTCGTCCATCACTATGAGCCTCTCAGCGAAGCGGGCAACGTCTTCCATACTGTGAGACACCAGCACGATGGTGTAGCCGTGCTCCTCGTGAAGACGCCTTATCTCATCGAGCACTTCCTCGCGGCCACGCGGATCCATCCCAGCCGTGGGCTCATCCAGAACGAGAACCTTGGGGCGCATCGCGAGCACGCCGGCGATGGCCACTCGCCTCTTCTGCCCACCTGAAAGCTCGAACGGGGATCTCGAACCCATGGATTCGAAGTCAAGGCTGACGATGCGCATCGCCTCACGCACTGCGTCATCCACGAGAGCCTCTGAGAGCCCCGCGTTTCTCGGTGCAAAAGCCACGTCGGCGTAGACGGTCTCTTCGAAAAGCTGATGCTCAGGGTATTGGAATACCAGCCCGACCTTGCGCCTGATGTCGCGGAGCACCACGCCTCTTCCCCATATGTCCACCCCACCGACCAGCACCTGCCCTGAGTTGGGCCTCAGAAGCCCGTTGAAGTGCTGAATGAGAGTGGACTTGCCTGATCCCGTCCTTCCAATAATGGCCGCAAGCTCGCCTTCGGCTATTGCGAGGCTCACATTCTCCAATGCCGAATGGGCGAGGGGCGTGCCCTTCATATAGGTGTAGCTAAGATCTCGCACCTCTATGATCGCTTCTGTCAACTGCGCACTGCCCCCCCATCCAAGAGGGCCTTGATGTCGTCCACCATCTCCTCGACGGTGAGCGGGCACCGCGGCATGGACACTCCCGCCCGACGAAGCTCGTCAGCCAATTCCGTAACCTGGGGCACGTCGAGGTCGAGGGAGCGCAGCGTGGCTGGCTGGGAGAAAACCTCCCGGGGCGTCCCGGCGAGCGCGATTCGTCCATCCTCCATCACGATTACCCTATCGGCCTGAACGGCCTCGCTCATGAAATGGGTGATGTGAACGACTGCGATGCCTTCCACCGAGGCAAGAGTGCGAACTGTCCTGAGGACCTCGCGTCTGCCCACCGGGTCCAACATCGCGGTTGGCTCGTCAAGGACAATGCACCCAGGCCTCATCGCAATCACGCCCGCAATCGCCACCCGCTGTTTCTGACCTCCGGACAGCATGTGAGGCGCGGATTTCTCGTGCCCAGCCATGTCCACCAGTGCCAGCGCCTCGTCGACCCTCCGGCGAATCTCCGCCGGAGCAACTCCGAGGTTCTCTGGCCCAAACGCCACGTCTTCCTCGACCGTAGTGGCCACTATCTGATTATCGGGATTCTGGAACACCATGCCCACGACCTGACGTATATCCCACAGCCGGGATTCATCGCGAGTGTTGATTCCCTCGACATACACATTGCCTGTTGTGGGGATCAGGATCGCGTTGAGATGCTTCGCCAGGGTCGACTTTCCGGATCCGTTGTGTCCGATTATCGCGACGAACTCCCCGCCCCGAACCTCCAGATCGACGCCGAGAAGAGCTTCCACCTCGCCCGGACGGCCGTCGTCATATGTGTAGCTCACATTCTCGACGCGTATCACAGGTTCCATCTGAGGCTACTTCTTGGCCTTTTCCTTTGCTTCGGCCGCCGCGGCCTTGGGTGTCGTCCCAACGAGTTCAATCAGGGCCAGGGGCGCTGCGTCGCCGCGCCTCGACCCCAGCTTGATTATGCGGGTGTACCCGCCTGGCCTCTCGGCAAATGCAGGGCCGATCTTATCGAACAGCCGCTTCAGCGCCTCAGGCTCGAGAACATACTCAGCAGCAAGGCGCCTATGGTGGAGGTCGCCTGCCTTGGCCCATGTTATCAGCCGCTCTGCTATGGGGCGCATCTCTTTCGCCTTCGACTCGGTGGTCACTATTCTGTCATGGGTGAACAGGGACGTCACCGAGCTGCGGAAGAGCGCACGCCGTGCCTGCGCAGTGCGGCCTAGCTTCCCTTGCCTCACTTGCGGTCTCCTCCTTTGTCCTACTCCGTCTTGGCCCGCCCTACTCCTCGGGCTGCTTCAGTGAGAGCCCCAGAGACTCAAGCTTCTGCTTGACCTCCTCAAGGGACTTCCTTCCGAGGTTCCTGACCTTCATCATGTCGTCCTCGGTCTTTCTGGTCAGTTCCTCAACAGTGTTGATGCCTGCCCTCTTGAGGCAGTTGTAGGAGCGCACCGAGAGGTCGAGATCCTCTATGCTCTTCTCAAGCACGCGGACCTTCTCGTCCTCGCCCTTCTCAGGCTCAACAGGCTCCTCAGCCGGGGGTTCCGAAAGGTTAATGAACAGCCTCAGATGGTCGCTCATCATCGAAGCCGCCTTGCCAACAGCCTCTTTCGGCCTGACGGTGCCGTGCGTCCAGACCTCAAGCACCAGCCTGTCATAGTCGGTCACTCCGCCGACTCTCGCATTCTCCACCGTGTAGTTCACTCTATCCACAGGGGTGAATATGGAGTCCATTGGTATTACACCAATGGGCTGATCAGGCTTCTTGTTCTTCTCCGCGGGCAGGTAACCCCTGCCCTTCTCGAGCGTGACCTCCATCGAGAGCTCGCCATCTTTGCCCCCCACCTTGCCAAGCGTGGCAATGTGGAGCTCAGGGTTGAGAATGTCCACGTCAGCGTCGGGAGCGAAGTCAGCCCCTGTGACGTCCCCCTCGCCCTGGGCGCGAAGGTAGATGATCTTGGGCTCGTCGGTATGAAGCCTCACGAGAAGGCTCTTGAGGTTCAGGATCACGTCAGTGACGTCCTCGAAAACCCCGGGGATCGTCGAGAACTCGTGCAGCACACCGTCGATCTTGACCGAGGTAGCCGCCGCCCCAGTAAGGGAGGACAGAAGGATCCTGCGCAAGGAGTTGCCCAGAGTGATGCCATATCCTCTCTCGAGGGGCTCTACGACGAACTTGCCGTACCTGTCGCCATCCTCCTGGCAGTCGATCCTAGGCCTTGGAGATTCGATCATGACGCGCTCAGCACCCTCCTTCTTCTGTAGACGGCATTACTTCGAGTACAGCTCGACGATCAAGTGCTCCTGGATATCCAGATCAATCTGCTCTCTCGTCGGGGCAGATATGACCTTCGCGCTCAGATGATCCTCGCCAAGGATAAGCCAGGCTGGCACGTTCGGAGGCGCCGCCTCGGCTGCTGCCTTGAAGTTGAAGAGACTCCTGCTGTTAGGCCTTACGGAGATCTCGTCGCCCGGGCGAACCTGAGCCGAAGGAATAGATACCTTCTTGCCGTTCACCGCGAAATGCCCATGCCGAACCATCTGCCTGGCCTGTGCCCTTGATTCCGCAATGCCAAGCCTGAAGACGACATTGTCGAGCCTGGTCTCCAGCAACGAGAGGAGGTTCTCACCGGTGACGCCCCGCTTGCGCTCGGCGATGTCGAAATACCTCGCGAACTGTGCTTCCAACACGCCGTAGATCCTTCGAAGCTTCTGCTTCTCCCGCAGCTGGGTGCCGTATTCCGAGGTCTTCTTGCGCCCCTGTCCGTGCTGCCCCGGAGGGAATGCCCTCCGAGCGACGCCGCATTTCTCGGTGTAGCACCGATCTCCCTTGAGATAGAGCTTAGTCCCCTCGCGGCGGCAAAGCCGGCAAACAGGGCCTGTATATCTTGCCATTATCGCACCTCCTGTTCACTCCGGGCTACACGCGCCGCCTCTTGGGAGGCCTGCAACCGTTGTGTGGTATCGGAGTGACGTCCTTTATCATGCTGACCTCGAGCCCGGCAGCCTGCAGCGATCTGACTGCAGCCTCTCGGCCTCCTCCCGGCCCTTTGACCAGCACCTCGATGGTGCGCATCCCATGATCCATTGCAATGCGAGCCGCGATGTCCGCCGCCTGCTGAGCCGCAAACGGAGTGCCCTTGCGAGAGCCCTTGAACCCCTGCGCGCCAGAGGATGACCAGGAAATGACATTTCCGTTTGTGTCAGTGATGGTCACCATGGTGTTATTGAAGCTCGACTTTATATGGGCAATGCCCGAATCGACATTCTTCCGTTCACGTCGCTTCGGCTTAGCCTGCCTTTTAGCCATCAACGCTCCTCCTTTCTGCAGTGCCCTGTGTTACTTGGCCTTCCTGACTCCGACCGTCTTCTTAGGTCCCTTTCGGGTCCTGGCATTTGTCCTCGTTCTCTGACCCCTAACCGGAAGCGAACGTCGGTGCCGAATCCCCCTGTAGGTCCCGATCTCAATGAGCCTCTTGACGTTCTGGGCCTCCTCGCGGTGGAGATCGCCCTCGACCTTGTAGTCGCGGTCGATGACTTCGCGGAGCTTAGCCACCTCATCCTCAGTGAGATCCTTGACCCTAGTGTCCGGGTTGATCCCCGTTTCCTTGAGGATCTTCTGGGAGGCGGTCAGCCCGAGGCCGTATATATACGTAAGTGAGATCTCTACTCGCTTGTCTCTGGGAAGGTCAACGCCTGAAATTCGCGCCATCCTGTGCTACACCTCCTAGCCCTGACGCTGCTTATGAGTTGGGTTCTCGCATATGACTCTTACGCGGCCTTTCCTCTTGACTATCTTGCACTTGTCGCACATCTTCTTCACGGACGGTCTTACCTTCATGCCAAGCCCTCCTACTTGTATCTCCACACGATCCTGCCACGGGTGAGGTCATACGGCGACAACTCGATTGTGACCCTATCGCCGGGAAGAATCCTGATGAACCTCATCCGCATCTTGCCGGAAATGTGAGCCAAGACCTTGTAGCCGTTTTCAAGCTCCACCCTGAACATGGCGTTCGGCAGCGGCTCGATCACAGTCCCCTCAACCTCAACACAGTCTTCCTTAGACATGAACCGGATCGCCCCTCCTTTCGTCCTCGGGTCGATATACTCTCAATGCCGTAACAAGCTCGGGATCACTGACAGCCAGCCCGGCGCGGAGCCTAGCCGCGATTCCATCATCGATCTGTCTCAGAAGAATGACGTGGCTCACGTTCTTCCGCTTCGGGCGGGCCGCCTTGTGCACGACTCCGTCGGCCACCAGCACTCGCCGGTCGTCGCCGATGCCTACCACAACGAACAGCCTTCCCCTGTCTCTTCCCATTTTCGATACTGCAAACTGTCCCAGTGATGGACCATCGGGAGACACAGGCCTGCACCTTCCTCACATGTTACGGGAGAGTCAGAACCTCGGGGCCATCGAGGGTCACGGCCACCGTGTGCTCGAAGTGAGCTGACAGTGATCCGTCCCGTGTTCGCGCGGTCCAGTTGTCGTCCAATATCTCGACTTCATACCCGCCCGCGTTCACCATGGGTTCGATAGCAAGCACCATCCCCGGCCTCAGCCTCAGCCCCACACCGGGAGGGCCGTAGTTCGGGATCTGAGGCTCCTCATGCATGCTCCGTCCGATTCCATGCCCCACGAAATCCCGCACTACTGAGAAGCCCTCCGCCTCAACATGGGCCTGGACGGCGTGTCCGATGTCCCCAAGCCGCATCCCTGCTCGCGCCGCTGCGATGCCCGCCTCCAGGGCGCCCTTCGTAGCAGCCATCAGATGCTCCGCCTCGGGCGACACATCGCCCACAGGCACCGTTATCGCTGAGTCACCGTGGTAGCCGTCGAGAATGGCCCCAACGTCTATCCCCACAATGTCGCCCTCCTTGAGAGCGCGCCCTCCGGGGATCCCGTGGATTATCTCATCGTTAACGGATGCGCAGATCGAGGCGGGATAGCCCCTGTACCCTTTGAAAGACGGAACGCCGCCGGCATCTCGTATGATGCCTTCAGCCAGCCTATCCAGAGAACCAGTGGCCACCCCGGGAGCGACCCTGGATCGGAGCGCTTCGAGAACGCGCCCAACAAGAGCGCCAGCAGCGCGCATGCGGACTATCTCGGCCGGAGTCTTTAGAATGATCATTTCATGCACCTTCCGAAAGCCTTTACGATTCTGTCGTAGACATCGTCCACACCGCCACGCCCGTCCACCGCCACGAGCAGTCCACGAGAGGCGTAGTAGCTCTTTAGCGGTTCCGTCTGAGCGCGGTAAACAGCGAGCCTGGCGCGTACGGTCTCCGTCGAATCGTCGGCGCGGCGCGCGACAGTCCCACCACACGCGCACCCGCCACTAGGCCCGGTAGGCGGGTTATACTCAAGATGAAACACCCGCCCGCACCTATTGCAAACTACGCGCCCAGCGGCGCGCTGTATAAGGATGTCGTCGGCCACTTCGATCAGGACCACTGCATCCAGTTCAGCGCCGCGATCCTTCAGGATCTGGGTCAGCCCCTCGCCCTGTGCGACAGTGCGGGGAAAGCCATCCAGGATGAACCCGGCTTTCGCATCAGGTTCCGATAGGCGTTCCCGGACAATCCCCAGCGTGACCTCATCCGGAACCAGCCTGCCTGCGTCCATGAAGCTCGTGGCGCGCCTGCCTATCTCCGATCCACTCGACACAGCCGCCCTGAACATGTCACCTGTTGAGACGTGCACCACGCCGAACTGAGCTGCAAGTCGGATGCTCTGAGTTCCCTTGCCTGCTCCCGGCGGACCCATCATGACGACGCGCATCCTATGAACACCCCTAATAGGAACGTGATTACTTCAAGAAGCCCTCATACTGCCTCATGATCAACTGGGCCTCTATCTGTTTCATCGTATCCAGAGCAACGCCGACGACGATCAGGACGCCCGTTCCACCGAAGGACAGGCTCTTGGATGTTATCGCCGACGTGATGCTCGGCAGCAGTGCGATGACCATGAGGAAGAGCGCACCCACTAGCGTCAGCCTCGTCAGGACCCTGTCGAGATACTCAGCCGTGGGCCTGCCAGGCCGAAACCCGGGGATGAACCCTCCGTACTTCTTCATGTTATCAGCGACTTCAACAGGGTTGAAGGTGATCCCAGTGTAGAAGTAGGTGAATACAATCACCAGTATGGCGTACAGAACATTATACACCCATGGGTTGTAGAATACTCTGTTTACCCCGGCAGTGATAGCCGGAATGAACTGAGCGATAGTAGCCGGGAACGCCAGTACCGAGGAAGCGAAGATCACTGGGATGACCCCGGCCTGGTTGAGCTTCATCGGGATGTGAGTGCTCTGCCCGCCGTACACTCGCCTGCCCACAACCCTCTTGGGATACTGCACTGGCAGCTTTCGCTGTGCCTCGGAAGTTGCGACCACCGCAATTACGAGTCCGAGGCTCAAGACAGCGTACACAAGAGCAATGACCAGGTTGAAGCCGCCTGACTTGATCATCTTGAAGCCCTGCTCGACTGCTGCTGGGAACCTGGTTACGATGCCAGCGAAGATGATCAGCGAAATGCCGTTTCCGATTCCCTTTTCCGAGATCTTCTCCCCGAGCCATATCACGAAGGCTGTGCCTGCGGTCATCGTGGTGACTATGAGGATGGTCCACATAGCGCCGGGATTCACGGCGCCGCGGAACATCACGGTGTAGCCATAGGCCTGAATAACCGCGAGAGCCACAGCGAGGTACCTGGTGTACTGGCCCATCTTCTTCTGACCATCCGGGCCCTCTTTCTTCAGGGCCTCGAGGGCAGGAATCACCACTGCGAGCAGCTCAATAACGATCGATGCTGTGATGTAGGGGCCTACGTTGCACGCAAACACGGTCATTCGCGAAAGAGCGCCTCCGGCGAACATGTCGAGCATGCTCAGGAGGCCCGCGCCGGAGGCGCCGGCTGCCTTATGGAACTCCCCGACGACTTTTGCCGCATCCACGCCTGGGACCGGTACGAACGATCCAAGCCTGTAGATCAGCAGCAGGAACGCCGTGTACAGGATCTTCTTGCGCAGATCCGGCACCCTGAAAGCGTTGACGAGAGCTGCAAGCACCTATACCACCTCCGCGGAGCCTCCCGCTTCCTTGATCTTCGTGACTGCGGTTTCGCTGAACTTGTCGACGCGAACGGCAAGGGACTTCGTGATCTCACCCTCACCGAGAATCTTGACCCGCACATCGTGGCCGCGAACAAGGCCCTTTGCCTTCAATGTATCCCTGGTGACCTCGTCGCCTGAGCTAAAGTGCTGCTCTAGGTCACCCACATTCACCACTGCGTACTCCACTCGGAACTTGTTGAAAAAGCCCCGTTTGGGAAGACGCCTTGCGAAAATCGTCTGTCCGCCCTCGAACCCGACGCCCTTGCCTCCGCCGGAGCGGGCCAGCTGTCCTTTGCTTCCGCGGCCGGCTGTCTTGCCATGCCCGGAGCCAGTTCCACGGCCCACCCTCTTCGGATCCTTCTTGGCGCCGAACGGGGGCCGCAATTCATGCAACTTCATCGCTGCACCCCTCTCAGTCGATCTCTTTGACCTCGACCAGGTGGCGTACCTTATGAACCATGCCCCTGATCACAGGGGTGTCGTCCTGTACGACCGTCTGGTTCAGTCTGCGAAGGCCCAGGGACCGCACCGTCGCCCGCTGGTCTTCTGGTTCGCCGATGGCGCTGACCTTCCAGGTAATCTCGAGTTTCTTTGCCATCTGCATACCCTCCTACCTCGCAAGCTCCTCGGCGGACTTGCCGCGCGCAGAGGCCACTTGGCCAACAGTGCGCAACGACGTAAGCCCAGCCATAGTTGCATTCACCATATTCAAGGGGTTATTCGACCCCAGCGACTTGGTGAGAATGTCGTGGTAGCCTGCAAGCTCCAGGACTGCCCTAACGGGCCCACCGGCAATCACGCCAGTTCCTGGACCCGCGGGCTTAAGCATAACACATCCCGCACCGAATGTCGCGGTGATCTCGTGGGGAATGGTCGTTCCCACCACCGGCACCTCGGTGAGGTTCTTCTTGGCATCATCGACGCCCTTCTTGATGGCCTCAGAGACTTCGTAAGCCTTGCCAAGGCCAGCGCCAACGTGGCCCGCGCCGTCTCCCACGACTACCAGTGCGCGGAAGCTACGCGTCCGACCGCCCTTGGTCGTCTTGGCCACGGGGTTGATGCTGACCACTTTCTCTTTAAGGTCGATACCCTCAGGGTCTATCCTCTTCATGTCCTGCCCTCCCCCCTGCCTAGAAGCTCAGGCCGCCCTCACGTGCAGCCTCGGCCAATGCGGCTACTCTTCCATGGTATATATTGCCGCCTCGATCGAATACGACCTGTCGAATTCCCTTCTCGATCGCCCTCTGGGCCGCAATCTTCCCAACTAGCTTAGCAGCTGCAGCGTTCCCGCCGTATCCCATAGCCTTCAACTCCGGCTCCACTGTGGATACGGAAACGAGCGTGCGTCCTGTCGTATCGTCGATTATCTGGACGTACGTGTGGGCGAGGCTCCTGAACACAGCCAGCCTGGGCCGCTCGGGAGTTCCCGACACGCTCTTCCTAAGACGCCGGTGGCGGCGGGCGAGGGCCGCTTTCCTGTTAACCCTGTTGTACATTGCGAGTCGCTCCTTTCATACAGCCGTAGGCGCGGCTACTTAGCTCCAACTTTTCCAGTCTTGCCGGCCTTGAGCGTTACGCGCTCGCCAACGTACCGAATTCCCTTGCCGTGGTACACCTCAGGCTCCCTCACCGCCCGGATGTTGGCCGCCGTCTGTCCGACAAGCTCCTTGTCGATTCCTCTGACAGTGACCTTGCTCACAGCTGGAACATCGATGTGAATGCCCTCCGCCGGCACAATCTCCACTGGGTGAGAGTACCCCACCTGGAGGACAAGGGTCTCGCCCTGCTTCGACGCCTTGTAGCCGGTTCCGACGATCTCGAGGGATTTCTCAAATCCCCGGGTCACGCCGTCAACCATGTTGGCCACCAACGTGCGAGTTAGCCCGTGCAGCGACCTGTGGACCCTGTCGTCGGATGGGCGGCTCACATTAACTGCGCCCTCCGATACCTCGACTATCATCTCGGACGGAAGCGACCGCGAGATAGTGCCCTTCGGTCCTGCCACGGTGATGTGATGTCCTTCCAGCGTAACCTTTACTCCGCTGGGGACGAGCACTGGCTTTCTACCGATTCTCGACATAGCTACACCACCTACCACATGTAGCAGATGACCTCGCCGCCAAGGCCCGCTTCCCTGGCCTGGCGATCGGTCATCAGCCCGCGAGACGTGGAGATCACAGCCACTCCCAGGCCGTTCAGGACCTTCGGAACCTCGTCCCTGCTTACATAGACTCGGAGGCCGGGCTTGCTTATCCGTTTGAGTCCGCGGATGACCTTCTGCTTGTTCGGTCCGTACCGCATCGATATCTTGATCACATTCTGAACGTCGCCGTGGACAATATCGAAGTCCCGGATGTAGCCCTCCGCCTTCATTATGAGAGCGAGCTGCTCCTTAATCCGGGAGGCCGGCACCTCGACGACCTCGTGGTTGACGATGTTCGCGTTCCGGATTCGCGTAAGCATGTCCGCGATCGGGTCTGTCAATACCATCGTCCACTACCTCCTCTCGTGGCGTGCCTAGCTGCTACCAACTCGCCTTGGTCACGCCGGGGATCTCTCCCCTTGAGGCGAGGCTTCGGAAGCAGATCCTGCACATCTTGAACTTACGCATGTATCCCCTAGGCCTTCCACAGATGGAACACCTGCTGTACTCCCTGACCCGGAATTTCGGGCCTCGCTGCCACTTCTCTATCAGCGCTTTCCGTGCCATCCCTACCCCTCCCTACTGCGTTCTCACAGGCAAGCCCATTAGCTTCAAGAGCTCGAGCCCTTCTTCGTCGGTCTTGGCCGTGGTGACAATCGTAATGTCCATGCCGCGAACACGATCGACCTTGTCGTACACTATCTCAGGGAATACAAGCTGCTCCTTGAGGCCAAGCGTGTAGTTTCCCCTGCCGTCGAAGGCGTCCGACGGAACGCCCCTGAAGTCCCTGATCCTAGGGAGCGAAACGTTGAACAACTTATCCAGGAAGTAGTACATCCGAGCGCCGCGAAGAGTCACCTTGCACCCGATGGGCATTCCCGTTCGGAGTTTGAACGCCGCAATCGACCTCTTCGCCCGGGTGACGAGGGCCTTCTGCCCCGTGATCTGCGCCATGTCCGATGCGGCCGCGTCGAGTGTCTTTGGGTCGCCGACAGCCTCGGACACACCCATGTTGACAACTACCTTCTCAACCTTAGGAACCTGCATGATGTTCTTGTATCCGAACTTCTGCATGAGCGCAGCCATGACTTCGTTCTTGTACTTCTCCTTGAGCCGCGGAGTCTTCTCCATAATGCTGACCCCCTCCCACACCTACCGGCTCGCCTACTTGTCGAGCCCGGCGCCGCACTTCTTGCACACGCGTGCGTACTTGCCGGACTCAAGCTGTTTCATGCCAACCCTGGTGGGCTTGTTGCACTTTCCGCACACCACCATCACCTTGCCCAGCGGCATGGGCATCGGCTTCTCGACGATGCCGCCCTGCGGGTTGTTGGTGCTGGGTTTGGTGTGCCGCTTCACTGTGTTGAGGTTCTCAACGAGCACCCTCTGGTCCTTCGGGAGAACCCGCAGGACCTTCCCGCGCCTTCCCTCATCCTTGCCGGTGAGCACCGTAACGGTGTCGCCCTTCTTAACTTTCTTGATCACTTTCGTCACGTTGGTTGCACCTCCTCACTGGTCGGGATGGCCCGAAGCCTAGAGGACCTCCGGAGCGAGCGAGATGATCTTCATGAAGTTCCTATCACGAAGCTCGCGCGCTACGGGCCCGAAGATGCGGGTCCCGCGCGGGTTGTTCTGGGCGTCTATGATCACAGCCGCGTTCTCGTCGAATCGAATGTAGGAACCATCCGACCGTCTGAGCTCTTTCCTTGTGCGGACAATGACCGCCTTCACGATCTCGCCCTTCTTGACAACGCCTCCGGGCGTAGCCTCTTTAACAGCCGCAACGATGATGTCGCCGATCTGCGCGGTCTTGCGGTTCGATCCGCCCATGAGCCTGAAGCACATGACCTTCTTCGCGCCAGTGTTATCAGCAACGTTCAGCATAGACTGGGGCTGTATCACGTAGTGTACCTCCCTTCGCTCGCTCGCGCGCTACTTGGCCTTCTCGATGATCTCCACAAGCCTCCAGCGCTTATCGTGGGAAAGCGGCCGGGTCTCCATTATGCGGACCTTGTCGCCGACCTTGCTCTCGTTGCTCTCGTCGTGGATCTTCACTCTCGTGGTCCGCCTGATGGTCTTTCCGTAGGTGGAATCTCTGAAGGTTCGCTCCAAGGCTACCACGCGAGTCTTGTTCATAGCATCGCTCACCACGACGCCCAGCCTCTCCTTGCGCTGGCCCCTCGCAATCTCCATGACCTGGCCTCCTCTCTAGCCTCTCGCCATCCCGAGCTCGCGCTGCCTCATGACCGTTTTCACCCTAGCAATGTCGCGCCTCACGTCAGCGATCTTATGCGGGTTCTCGAGCTGGTTGGTTGCCAGCTGAAACCGGAGGTTGAAGAGCTCCTCCTTGAGGCCTGTCAGCTCCTTACCGAGGTCCTCGGAAGACATCTCCTTGAACTCTTTACCCTTCATCAGCTTCACCGCCCGCTTCTTGTCTCTTGATGAACTTGGTCCTGATGGGCAGCTTGTGCCCTGCTAGCCGCATTGCCTCCCGTGCTAAGTCCTCCGGGACTCCGGCAATCTCGAACATCACGCGGCCAGGCCTCACGACCGCCACCCAGTACTCGGGAGCGCCCTTTCCGCTTCCCATACGCGTTTCGGCGGGCTTCTTGGTCACAGGCTTATCCGGGAAGATCCTGATCCATACGTTGCCGCCGCGCTTGATGTACCGGGTCATCGCAATACGGGCCGCCTCGATCTGCCGGTCAGTAACCCACCCGGCCTCCAAGGCCTGAAGGCCAAATTCGCCCATCGACACCTCAATGCCCCGATAGGCTTTGCCCCTCATCTTGCCCCTCTGCTGCTTTCGATACTTGACCCTCTTCGGCATCAACATTTACTGAGCCCCTCCCTCCGACCGGGTCCTGCCGGCTCTCTTGGGGAGTATGTCGCCCTTGTACACCCACACCTTCACGCCGATCCTGCCGTAGGTAGTTTTCGCCTCGGCAAATCCGTAGTCGATGTCGGCCCTAAGGGTGTGCAGGGGGAGCTTCCCGTGGCTGTAGCCTTCGGTTCTCGCGATCTCGGCTCCACCCAGCCTCCCGCTGGTCTTCATGCGTATGCCTAGCGCTCCGAGCTTCTCCGCTCGCATCATGCCCTGCTTCATCGCGCGCCTAAACGATATCCTCTTCTCAAGCTGCGCTGCAACGTTCTCGGCGATGAGCTGCGCGTCGACCTCGGGGTGCTTGATCTCTATGATGTTCACCGAGACCTGCTTGCCGCTCATCTTCTCAAGCTGCTTTCGGAGGGAATCCGCCTCGGCGCCGCCGCGTCCGATCACCATTCCCGGCCTCGCCGTGTGGATGGTGACACGGATCCTGTTGGCCGCTCGCTCTATCTGTATCCGAGCAACTCCCGCAGCGTACAGTCGGTTCTTGATGTACTTGCGGAGCTTCAGATCCTCGTGGAGGAAATCGGCGTACTTCTTATCAGCGTACCAAGTGGAATCCCACGTTCGGTTGATTCCAAGCCTGAGGCCTATAGGGTTGACTTTCTGCCCCACGCGCTAACCCTCCCTTTCCCTCACGACGACTGTGATATGGCTCGTGCGCTTCATTATCCTGTCGGCCATGCCTCTCATGCGGGGGAGTATCCGCTTGAGCGAGGGCCCGGGATCCACATAAGCCTCAGCGATGTACAGTGTGTCTCTATTGAGATTCAGATTGTTCTCAGCGTTAGCAGCCGCTGACTGGATGACCTTGCTCACCGGCTCAGTCGCAATCTGCGGCGCGAATTTCAGAATGGTCAGGGCCTCGTCGACATTCTTCCCCCGGACCAGATCCACCACACGGCGGACCTTGCGCGGGGACATGCGCACGTAGCGCGCAATTGCCCTTGCTTCCACTTGTGCCCGACCTCCCTCCTGCCATTTCTCCCGTATGCTTCTGCCCTGCTATTTGACGACAGCGGGCTTGTCGGTATTCCGACGGTGGCCCCTGAACGTCCTAGTGGGAGCGAACTCCCCAAGCCTGTGTCCCACCATGTCCTCAACGATGTAAACCGGGATATGCCTCCGTCCATCGTGCACAGCGATGGTGTGGCCCAGCATCTCTGGGGTGATCATTGACGCCCTAGCCCACGTCTTGACTATCTCTTTCTTGCCGACCGAGTTCATGCTCGCGATCTTCTCAGCCAATGCCGGATAGACGTACGGCGCCTTCTTAAGCGACCTGCTCATTGATGGGAGCGCCTCCTTTCAGAACCAGCTTGCTACTTCGCGCCCCGGCGTCTGACGATAAGCCGGTCCGATGCCTTGGGCCTCCTAGTCCGGTATCCCAGCGTGGGCTTGCCCCACGGGGTGAGCGGGCCAGGATGGCCGATAGGCGCTCTGCCCTCGCCGCCGCCGTGCGGGTGATCCACAGGGTTCATGACCACGCCGCGGTTATGCGGCCTTCGGCCTAGCCATCTCTTGCGCCCGGCCTTGCCAATCTTGATGTTCTCATGGTCTAGGTTGCCAACCTGCCCGATGGTGGCCCTGCACTCCGCACGGACCATGCGCATCTCAGTCGACGGCAGGCGGAGGGTGACATAGTCGCCTTCCTTGGCCATGATCTGAGCCCCTGCTCCGGCTGAACGCGCGAGCTGCGCGCCCCTCCCGGCCGTGAGTTCAATGGCGTGAACCACAGTTCCCATCGGGATGTTAGCCAAGGGAAGCGCGTTCCCGGTCTTGATGTCGGCGCCTGGCCCAGACACGATCTGATCGCCCACATTGAGACCGTTTGGCGCCAGGATATACCGCTTCTCGCCATCTCTGTAGAACACCAGGGCGATGCGGGCGGATCTGTTGGGATCGTACTCGATCGAAGCGATCCGGCCAGGCACTCCGTCCTTATCCCGCTTGAAATCGATGATCCGGTATGCCCTCTTGTGCCCTCCGCCCCGAAACCTCAAGGTTATCCGGCCGTTAACATTCCGCCCACCACTCCTGCGAAGCGGAGCGAGGAGGGACTTTTCAGGCTTGGAGCGAGTGATTTCGTCGAATGTAGCGACAGTCATCTGCCTGCGCCCAGGCGATGTAGGCTTAAACGCCTTAGTTGTCATCCCGCTTACCTCCTTCGCTTATTCCTAGGCGCCCTCGAAGAGTGCGATGCGGTCCCCGTCCTTCAGGGTGATCATGGCTTTCTTCCAGGCTGGCGTCATGCCTTGCGACTTACCCTGCCTCTTCAGCTTCCCGGGCACAATAAGGGTATTGACGCTCACAACCTTCACCTTAAAGATGTCCTCGATAGCCTGAGCTATCTCAATCTTGTTGGCATCGCGTCTCACCTTGAAGACATAGCGATTCGCCTCTGCCATAGCCGTGCTCTTCTCGGTGATGATCGGCTTTATGATGATATCCTGCGGATGTGCCATCACGCCAACGCCTCCTCTGCCTTGGAGACCGCGTCTCGCGTGATGACGAGCGCCGCGTGGTTCATCACATCGTAGACGTTGAGGCCGGCCACGCTCACCGAGAGGGCCTCCGGGATGTTCCTGGTGGACTTCTCCACCATCTCGTTGTTCTCGGCCGTCACAACCAGTGGCTCAGCCGCCCCAATCGCCCGGAACAGCGCCGCCATCTGCTTGGTGTTGGGCTGCTCAGGGTTGAGCGCATCCACCACGAACACCGCATTCTCCTGCGCACGCGACGACAGCACCGAGCGCAAAGCCAGCCGGCGCACTTTTCTCGGAATGGAATAGCCGTAACTTCTCGGTGTCGGGCCAAACACGACTCCGCCTCCTCGCCAGATCGGCGAGCGCCTTGATCCCTGCCTGGCTCTTCCGGTGCCCTTCTGCCGCCACGGCTTCCTGCCGCCGCCTCTCACTTCTGAGATGGTCTTCGTATCGTGGGTGCCCGACCTTCTGCTAGCGAGTTGCTGCACAACCGCCTCGTGGATTGCGTATTCATGGGGCTCTATTCCGAAGACGGCATCAGGAAGCTCGATCTCACCGAGCCTATTGCCTCTTGAATCGAACAGTGGTGCTACAGGCATCTCCTTCGCCTCCTTACTTCGCCTTCACAGAGTCCCGGACGATCACCAGTCCACCGTTTGCGCCAGGGACAGCGCCCCGGATCATCAGAAGGTTTCTCTCTGCGTCAACCCTGATTACCCTAAGCCCCTGCGTCGTTACCCTCTCCCCGCCGAGCCTTCCGGGCAGCTTGCGCCCCTTGAAAACCCTCGCCGGAGCGGTAGCGCCGAGTGAGCCGACTCTCCTGTGATACATCGAACCATGGCTCATCGGCCCTCTGTGGAAGTTCCACCTCTTGATTGTGCCCGCGAACCCGCGGCCACGGGAGGCGCCGGTAACGTCGACAACGTCGCCCGCTGACCACTGATCGGCCTTTATCTCCTGTCCGACCTGGAAGGCGTCGGCGGATTCGACCCGGAACTCCCTGAGATGCTTCTTCGGCTTCATCTTCGCCTTCGCGAAGTGCCCAGCTATCGGCTTGTTGGCAAGCCGCTCTCGCATCTCGCCGAAACCAACCTGGATGGCCTCATAGCCGTCGCTCGCGGTGTGCTTTCTCTGAACCACGTAGCACGGTCCCGCCTCCACAACGGTAACCGGATGCACCCTGCCATCTTCCTCGAAGATCTGGGTCATCCCAATCTTTCTGCCGAGTATAGCCCTGCCCATGCGTTACACCCCCCGTCTCTATAGTTTGATCTCTATGTCTACTCCCGCCGGCAGGTCGAGGCGCATGAGGGCGTCGATAGTCTTGGGAGTGGGCTCGAGAATGTCAATCAGCCTCTTGTGAGTGCGCATCTCGAACTGCTCTCGGGAGTCCTTGTCGATGTTCACCGAGCGCAGCACGGTGTAGATGTTCTTCTCAGTGGGAAGCGGTATAGGCCCTGATACCTGGGCTCCCATCCGCTTTGCGGTTTCGACTATCCTCTCAGCGGACTGGTCGAGTATCTTGTGATCAAACGCCTTCAGCTTTATCCGGATTCTCTGTGTCGCCATGTTCTTCTCCCTCCTAGTCGCCCGATTGCCTACTCGGACATACTCCGCGGAAGTTTACTCCGCCCATCGGGGGTGGGCGCGACAACCTCCCGCATCATCGCGTTCTTGGCCATTGTGTGCAGGTTGGTGGGGGCGGACCTCCCCGCCCCCACAGCACCAAGGCTCTTGGGCCGACGACTCCTCGATTACTACTCGATGATCGACGTGACTGCGCCAGCGCCCACGGTGTGGCCGCCCTCGCGGATGGCGAAGCGGAGACCAACCTCCATAGCAATCGGCGTGATCAGCGAGATCGTCATTACGGTGTTGTCGCCAGGCATGACCATTTCGGTTCCCTCAGCCAGCGCAACGTTTCCGGTAACGTCGGTCGTCCTGAAGTAGAACTGTGGACGGTAGCCGTTGAAGAACGGGGTATGCCGGCCGCCCTCCTCACGTGACAGGACGTACACCTGCGCCAGGAACTTGGTGTGAGGGGTGATCGATCCCGGCTTCGCCAGAACCTGACCACGCTCCACATCGTCCTTGTCGATGCCGCGGAGCAGGCAACCCACGTTGTCGCCGGCCTGGCCCTGATCGAGAAGTTTCTTGAACATCTCCACGCCGGTGACGACGGTCTTCTTGATCTCTGTGCTCAGCCCCACGATCGAAGTCTCGTCGCCGACCTTGATCACGCCGCGCTCAATTCTGCCAGTCACAACAGTGCCACGCCCGGTGATGGTGAACACGTCCTCTATCGGCATCAGGAAAGGCTTGTCGATCTCACGGGCTGGCTCCGGGAAGTAGCTGTCGATCGCATCGACTAGCTTCCATACCTTGCCACACCACTCGCACTCACGCTTCCCGCACCCGCACTCGCCGGCCTTGATAGCCGACACGGGGATCACTGGGATCTCATCGCCAGGGAACTCGGCGGTGCTGAGCAGGTCGCGGACTTCCATCTCGACCAGCTCGAGAATCTCAGGGTCGTCAACCATGTCGACCTTGTTCAGAGCCACGACGATCGAGGGAACTCCAACCTGACGGGCGAGCAGGATATGCTCACGGGTCTGCGGCATCGGGCCGTCGGCCGCCGATACCACTAGAATCGCTCCGTCCATCTGGGCCGCGCCTGTGATCATGTTCTTCACGTAGTCGGCGTGGCCAGGGCAGTCGACGTGGGCGTAGTGCCGCTTCGGCGTCTCATACTCCACGTGCGAGGTGTTAATGGTAATTCCGCGAGCCTTCTCCTCGGGCGCCTTGTCGATCTCGTCGAACTTCATCGCATGGGCAAGGCCCTGCTTCGCTAGGATATTGGTCATTGCCGATGTCAGGGTCGTTTTTCCGTGGTCAACGTGACCGATCGTTCCGATGTTAAGGTGGGGCTTGGTTCGCTCAAACTTCTGCTTGGCCATTTCCTTCAATCCTCCCTTGCGTTGTCAGGAGAGAACTCCCCGGTATCGCCGCATGATCTCCTCTGCTACGTGCGGCGGAACCTGCTCGTACCTGAGAAAATGCATAGTGTGGTTCGCCCTTCCCTGCGACAGCGACCGCAGGGTTGTCGCGTAACCGAACATCTCGGCTAGAGGAACCTGAATCCTGATTGACTGGTGCGGGCCCGAGGCTTCCAACGCCGATACCTTGCCTCTACGGGCTCCGACATCGGCCAGGATGTCGCCGAGATAGCCCTCCGGCGTTGCTACCTCGACCTTCATAATGGGCTCAAGGAGCACCGGCGACGCTGCCTGCATGGCCTCCTTGAAGCACATCGATCCTGCGATCTTAAAAGAAAGCTCCGATGAGTCTACCTCGTGATACGATCCATCGACGAGAGCAACGACCACATCCACCACAGGGTATCCGGCAAGAACACCGCTTCCAGACGCTTCGCGCACTCCCGTCTCCACGGCTGGCACGTACTCCTTGGGTATTGCCCCGCCGACGATCTTGTTCTCGAAGACCAGCCCAGACCCGGCAGCGCCAGGAGCGACCTCTAGGATCACGTGGCCGAACTGGCCTCGACCTCCGGACTGCCTGACGAACCTGGCCTCCCGCCTGACGGCCTTGGTAATCGACTCCCTGTACGCAACCTGCGGCTTTCCCACATTCGCAGCCACCTTGAACTCGCGGAGAAGCCTGTCGACGATGATCTCAAGGTGCAGTTCTCCCATGCCCTCGATGATGGTCTGGCCAGAATCCTGGTCAGTGTGCATCCGGAATGTGGGGTCTTCCTCCGACAATTTGATCAGGGATAGGGTGAGACGGTCCTCTTCGTTCTTGGTCTTGGGTTCAACCGAGACCGATATCACCGGCTCGGGGAACTCCATTCTCTCGAGAAGAAGTGGATTTCTCTCATCACACAGGGTGTCGCCGGTTGTGGTGTCGCGAAGCCCGACGGCTGCACATATGTCGCCTGTGGAGATCACGTCGAGGTCCTCGCGGTGGTTCGCGTGCATCCTAAGTATCCTGCCGAGGCGCTCGCGTTTGCCCTTCGACGCGTTGAACACCACATCGCCCGCCTTGGCGACTCCTGAATACACTCGGAAGTACGCCAGCTTTCCTACATAGGGGTCGGTAGCGATCTTGAACGCAAGTGCGCAGAAAGGCTCGCTATCAGCAGGTTTCCGCGTGACCTGTCCGTGTCCGGAAGGCTCGATGCCCACGAGAGGCGGCATGTCGACTGGCGAAGGCAGCAGATCGATGATGGCGTCGATCAGTGATTGCACACCCTTGTTCTTGAACGACGTGCCACATAGAACCGGGGTCAACTTAGCCGCAATGGTGGCCCTGCGAAGCCCGGCCACGAGTTCCTCCTCGGTGATTCCCTCGCCGGCCATGTACTTCTCCATCAGTTGATCATCGTTTTCGGCTGCCCTCTCCACCATGAACTCCCTGGCCTTCCGCGCACGCTCCACGAGTTCAGCCGGGATCTCGATGATCTGCCTGTTCACACCCAGATCGTCCTGGTAGACTATGGCCTTCTGTGTCACTAGATTGACCATGCCTCGGAAACTATCTTCCGCGCCTATGGGAATCTGCAGCGGCACGGCAACGGCGCCTAGTTTCTTCCGGATCGACTCGACCGCGAGGTCGAAATCGGCGCCCACCCGATCCATCTTGTTAACAAACGCTATCCTGGGAACGTGGTAGTGGTCGGCCTGCCGCCATACCGTTTCCGACTGGGGCTGAACCCCCTCCACTGCATCGAACACCGCAACTGCTCCGTCTAGGACTCTAAGGGATCTCTCAACCTCTACTGTGAAGTCCACGTGCCCGGGCGTGTCGATTATATTAATCTGACACCCTCGCCACTCACAGGTGGTGGCGGCGGAGGTAATCGTTATGCCGCGCTCCTGCTCCTGAACCATCCAGTCCATGGTTGCTGTTCCGGAATCCACCTCGCCCAAACGATGCACGCGCCCGGTGTAGAAGAGGATGCGCTCAGTCGTCGTCGTCTTCCCGGCGTCGATGTGGGCCATAATGCCGATGTTGCGGATGTTCTCTAGTGGAATCATGCCCAGCATTCCTCTTCACTCCTTCCGCGGTGCAATGGTCCCCAAGTGCGCCTATGCGCTACCACCTGTAGTGCGCGAAGGCCTTGTTGGCTTCGGCCATCTTGTGCATGTCGTCCTTCTTCTTGACGGACGCACCGGTTCCGCTCGCGGCGTCCATTATTTCTGCTGCGAAACGCTCGCTCATGGTCTTTTCGGCCCGGCTCCTGGAGTTGCCGATTATCCACCTGAGCGCCAACGCCTTGCGTCTCTCCGGCCTTACTTCCACCGGCACCTGGTAGGTCGCACCGCCAACGCGTCGCGGCTTGACTTCGAGCAACGGCATTACATTTTTGAGCGCGTGATCAAAGGTCTCCAACGGGTCCTTGCCCGTCTTGGCCTCAATGATCCCAGCGGCTCCGTAGAAGATTCCCTCGGCTATGCTCTTCTGTCCGGAGAGCATAATCTTGTTGATGAACTCGGACACCATCTGGCTCCCGTATACTGGGTCAGGAGCCGCCTCGCGCTTCGCAATTGTGCCTCTCCTCGGCATCACATACCCTCCCCTCGGGCTCTTGCTTTGCTACATTACTTCGGGCGCTTGGCCCCGTACTTGGACCGGCCCTGGCATCTGTTCGCGACCCCAGCGGAGTCTAGGGTGCCCCGAACGATATGGTACCTCACGCCCGGAACGTCCTTCACACGACCGCCCCTGATGAGAACGACCGAGTGCTCCTGAAGGTTATGCCCCACGCCCGGAATGTAAGCTGTGACTTCTAGTCCGTTCGTGAGCCTGACCCTGGCGATCTTGCGAAGAGCCGAGTTGGGTTTCTTGGGCGTAGTGGTTCTTACCACTGTGCACACGCCCCTCCGCTGTGGAGCGCCCTCGCCATAATTGGACCTGCGATTGAGGGAGTTGTACTGGTATCTGAGAGCGGGCGCTTTCGACTTGCTCGAAGCAGTCGCACGCCCCTTCTTTACCAGCTGGTTGATTGTTGGCACACGCGCCACCTCCTTCCTAGAGCCAGACATTGCGGACGCGATACGCCCCTTCCACCATTGTGGTGCAAGGGGCGCGATCTACTCGCGCAGTATGGCGGCCGAAGCCGCACCCACATCTATCCCGCACACCTTGCCAAGTTCATCCATGGACGAGACTGCGATGACCGGAATACCCTTGCTTGAGCAGAGTGCTTTGATGCCGCGAATAACCCGTTCTTCGGCATCCATGGCCACGTACACAGCCATTGCACACCCGCGCTCCAAGGCTCTCACCGTCTGCTTTGTGCCAATGACCCGGCTCTTCGCAGACGCGAGGTCCTCATACATAAGTGGCTTTCGCCCCTTTCGATACATGCCACAGACTGCAGTGGCTCAGACAGTTTTACATTCTACCATCAGCTGCTAAGTGTGTCAAGGCTGCGGCGCGAGCTTGCTCGCGAGGTCCGCCATGGGCGCTCCGAACTCTCCGGGCGGAAGCGCCGGAACCTCGATCTCCGCCATTATCTCCACCTCGTCGCCTTTGGCAGCTATGGGCACTGGCCTGCTAGCCTCGTCGTTGGCGCCGGGCTCAACGGAAACTCTCACCATCCGGTACTTCGCCATCCCAGTGCCAGCGGGGATGAGTTTCCCGATGATCACATTCTCCTTGAGTCCTATGAGCCGGTCCGCCTTGCCCTTTATGGCGGCTTCAGTGAGCACTCTTGTCGTCTCCTGGAACGATGCTGCAGAGAGGAAGCTATCAGTCTGCAACGACGCCTTAGTGACTCCTAGCAGAACTGGTTTGGCCTCCGCAATCGCAAGCCCATTCGCCTTCATCAGGTCATTGACCTCGTTGAGCTCGAATATGTCGACTACCTCGCCTGGCAGCCGGTCGGTGCCGCCCGAATCCTCCACCTTGACCTTGCGCATCATCTGCCGCACCACTACCTCGATATGCTTGTCGTTGATCTCAACACCCTGCGAGCGGTAGACGTCCTGCACCTCTCTGACCACATACTGCTGAACAGCTAGGGGGCCGCGAATCCGCAGAATGTCGTGGGGATTCAGGGAACCCTCAGTGATCTTGTCCCCAGCCTCCACTCGCTGGCCGTCGCGGACTTCCAACCTTGCTCCGAATGGCACCGTGTAGTCGTGGTGCTCACCTGAGTCGGTAGTGACCACGGTCTTTCGGTTTCCTTTCGATTCCACAATGGAAACAACGCCATCATGCTCTGTAACAACCGCCAGGCCCTTGGGCTTTCTGGCCTCGAACAGCTCCTCCACTCGCGGAAGGCCTCTCGTGATGTCGTCGCCTGCGACGCCCCCGGTGTGGAAGGTCCTCATCGTAAGCTGTGTGCCTGGCTCGCCGATGGACTGCGCAGCGATCGTTCCAACTGCCTCGCCCACCTCCACCAGGTTGCCAGTGGCCAAGTTTCGTCCATAGCACTTCGCGCACACACCATAGCGGGTTTTACACTTGAGAACCGAACGGATCATCCAGGACTTGAACCCCGCTGAGGCGATCGCCTCAGCCTGATCCTCGTCTATCATCTCATTGGCGCGGACTATGACCTCACCCGTGCTGGGGGCGATGCAATCGGCCATACTCACCCTGCCAATAAGCCGCTCCGCGAAGGATTCAATCACGCTGTCGCCCTCGATAAGGTCAGTGGTTTCGATGCCCTCTGTTGTTCCGCAATCCTCTTCGCGGACGATTACGTCCTGCGCCACATCCACAAGCCTTCTGGTAAGGTACCCGGAGTCTGCGGTTCTGAGAGCCGTGTCTGCCAGGCCTTTGCGGGTTCCGTGCGTGGAGATGAAGTACTCCAGAACGTTCAGCCCTTCACGGAAGTTGGCCTTTATGGGCACGTCGATGGTGCGGCCCGACGGATCCGCCACAAGGCCCCTCATGCCAGCTAGCTGGTTGAGCTGCTGCACATTGCCTCGTGCTCCTGACGTGGCCATCATGTACACTGGGTTGATCTCTCTCACCTTGAACTCGGTAGGCGCGTCCGGGTTGCTCAGCTGCGCCTTCTGGAGTTTCTTCATGAGGATCTCCGGGTTGATGTTGTCTTCCATGGCCTTCTGGACCTTAGTGCGCGCCTCAGTCCAAGCATCGATGATCAGATTGTACTTCTCGTCCTCGAGGAGCAGGCCACGCCTGTACTGGCTCTCGATCTGCTCCACTCGCTTCTCTGCCTCGCCGACGATCTCAGGCTTTGAGGGCGGTATGGCCACATCCTCAATTCCGACAGTGGTGCCTGACACGGTCGCATAGTGGAAGCCCAACCGCTTCACTGCGTCGAGCACATCCGCGGTCCGTGCATTCCCATACTTGCGCCTCACCGCTCCGACCAGTTTGTTCAGGAAGCCTTTCGTAGCGGGATCGCGCTTCCTGTCGCTCGTCCTGAGATACTCAGTGATCGACACTCCCCTCTTCAGGAAGTCGCCCTCGGAAAGCTCAGGGCCGAACGTCTTCTTCGCCGAGTTCACATAGGGGAAATCGTCAGGAAGCACTTCGTTGAATATGAGCCTCCCCACGGTAGTGACCATCCTGCGAGTGCCGGCCTCTTCAGCTCCGTAGAGTAGTTTCTCCTTTGGGATCCGCACCACAATTCTGCTCTGTAGGGCCACAATCCCGGCATCGTACGCCGCCTTCGCGGCCTCAGGAGAGTGGAATGCCTTGCCCTCGCCCTTGGCTCCAATCCGCTCGAACGTCAGATAGTAGCAACCGAGAACCATGTCCTGCGTGGGGGTTGCCACCGGACCGCCATGGGCAGGCGACAGGATATTGTTGACGGAGAACATCAGAAGCCTCGCCTCGGCCTGTGCTTCCGCGGAAAGAGGCACGTGCACGGCCATCTGGTCGCCGTCGAAGTCCGCGTTATACGCAGTGCATACCAACGGATGTATCTGTATGGCCCTGCCCTCCACCAGCACTGGTTCGAACGCCTGTATGCCCAGTCGATGAAGGGTGGGAGCACGGTTCAAAAGCACCGGATGCTCCGAGATGACCTCTTCGAGGACATCCCACACCTCAGGCCTCACCCTCTCAACCATCCGCTTCGCGCTCTTGATGTTGTGGGCATGGCCCCGGTCCACAAGGCGCTTCATCACGAAAGGCTTGAAAAGCTCCAACGCCATCTCTTTCGGAAGACCGCACTGGTGCAGTTTCAGAGACGGCCCTACCACGATCACGGAACGGCCGGAGTAGTCAACACGCTTGCCAAGGAGATTCTGACGGAAACGTCCCTGCTTCCCCTTGAGTAGGTCGGAGACGGACTTGAGCGGGCGGTTGCCCGGACCTGTTACTGGCCGGCCACGGCGTCCGTTATCTATAAGGGCGTCGACTGCCTCCTGCAGCATGCGCTTCTCGTTCCGTACGATGATGTCAGGCGCCTGAAGCTCAAGCAGCTTCTTCAGCCTATTGTTTCTGTTGATGACTCGCCTGTACAGATCGTTCAGGTCGCTCGTGGCGAACCTGCCGCCATCTAGCTGGACCATGGGCCTGAGATCCGGCGGGATCACAGGAATCACCTCAAGGATCATCCACTCCGGCCGGTTCTGCGATTTCCTGAAGGCCTCCGCCACTTCAAGCCGCCTGATTGCCCTCACCCGTCGTTGCCCGCTGGTCTTGTCGGTCTCATCCCTCAGCTCCTGAGCGAGCTCAACTAGATCGATCTCGCGGAGGAGTTCCTGAATCGCCTCCGCGCCCATCATGGCCCTGAAAAGCTGCCCGTATTTCTCGCGGTACTCCCTGTACTCAGGCTCCGTGAGCAGCTGCTTCTTCGCAAGGGGAGTATCTCCAGGGTCGGTGACAATGTACGAAGCGAAGTATATGACCTTCTCAAGGGCCCTTGGCGACATATCGAGCAGAAGGCCCATGCGGCTGGGTATTCCTTTGAAGTACCAGATGTGCGACACCGGCGCAGCAAGCTCAATGTGGCCCAGGCGCTCACGGCGGACCTTCGCCTTGGTTACCTCCACACCGCACCTATCGCACACTACGCCCTTGTATCTGACTCTCTTGTACTTTCCGCAGTGGCACTCCCAGTCGCGCTGGGGGCCGAATATCTTCTCACAGAAGAGTCCCTCACGTTCGGGCTTGAGAGTTCGATAGTTGATGGTTTCCGGCTTCTTCACCTCGCCGCTCGACCACGCGCGGATCTGCTCCGGCGACGCCATCCCTATCCTGATCCGGTCAAAATCGTTGACGTCCAGCATCAGGCTCTCCCCCCTTCATCGCCGTCGGGTCCGATGTCGCCTGCGGAGTCAGTGCTCGGCTCCAGAGAGACATCGAGGATGTCATCTGCATCCTCCACAGTCTCCTCCTCGGCATACTCCTCCTCCGAAGTTTTCACATCCGCTGCCGGCTCCTCATGCCTCGCCGTCTCAGAGCGGTTCTCGATCCGGTCGGACCTGTTGCCGATGTCTATTCCCAGCTCTCGTGCTGTCTTGTTTATGTCGTCGTCTGATACGTCGTCATCCGTCTCCCTGATCTCGATCTCTCGATCACCCTCGCCGAATACCTTCACGTCAAGGCACAGGCTCTGCAGTTCCTTGATGAGGACCTTGAAGGCCTCAGGCACGCCAGGCTCAGGCACGTTATCGCCCTTCACTATCGCCTCGTAAGTTTTCACCCGGCCGACGATATCGTCGGACTTGACAGTGAGCAGTTCCTGCAGGGTGTAGGCAGCACCGTAAGCCTCGAGCGCCCAGACCTCCATCTCTCCGAACCTCTGGCCTCCGAATTGCGCCTTGCCCCCGAGGGGCTGCTGTGTGACCAGAGAGTATGGGCCAGTGGACCGAGCGTGTATCTTGTCGTCCACCAAGTGCAGGAGTTTCATCAGATACGAGTAGCCGACGGTGATCTCCCGGTCGAAGGGTTCACCAGTCCTTCCGTCGTACAACACGGTCTTCCCGCTTTCCGGAAGGCCCGCTTTCCTGAACATCTCGGTGATATCCGGCTCGTGTGCACCATCGAACACGGGGGTAGCCATGTAGACGCCCATAGCGCCCGCAGCCCACCCAAGATGGGTCTCGAGCACCTGGCCTATGTTCATTCGAGACGGAACGCCCAATGGGTTCAGCACCACCTGGATTGGCCGGCCATCAGGGAGGAACGGCATATCCTCCTCTGGCATTATCCTGGCGATGACGCCCTTGTTTCCGTGGCGCCCCGCCATCTTGTCGCCTTCCGATACCTTGCGTTTCTGAGCAACATACACGCGAACAAGCTTGTTCACACCGGGGCCCAGCTCATCACCGTTCTCCCGGGAGAACACGTGGACTGCTACGACCTTGCCTGCCTCACCGTGGGGAACCCGAAGAGATGTGTCCCGCACTTCGCGGGCCTTCTCTCCGAATATCGCCCGGAGAAGCCTCTCCTCTGGAGTAAGCTCCGTTTCACCCTTGGGTGTAACCTTACCCACTAGGATGTCGCCGGTTCTTACCTCGGCTCCGACGCGGATAATGCCCCGCTCGTCAAGGTCCTTCAGAGCATCTTCTCCGGTGTTCGGTATGTCCCTGGTGATCTCCTCAGGTCCGAGCTTGGTGTCACGGGCCTCTGATTCGTATTCCTCTATGTGGATGGACGTAAACACGTCCCCCATCACAAGCTTCTCCGAAATCAGGATAGCATCTTCGTAGTTGTAGCCTTCCCACGGCATGAAGGCCACCAGCACGTTGCGTCCTAGAGCCATCTCCCCGTGATCAGTGGATGGGCCATCGGCGAGCACGTCGCCGCGCTCCACCCGCTGCCCGCATGGAACCACGGGCTTCTGGTTCATGCATGTGCCCTGGTTGGACCGGGCGAACTTCATGAGCCTGTACTCCTCGACACGCCCTTCATCAGTCACAACCCGCACGTAGTCGGCACATGCCTCACGCACATAACCTGAGTGTTTCGCGACGACCACTATTCCGGAGTCGACAGCAGCCTTGTATTCCATTCCCGTGCCTACATACGGCGCCTCGGTCCTGATCAGCGGGACCGCTTGGCGCTGCATGTTCGAGCCCATAAGGGCGCGTCCAGCATCATCATTCTCAAGGAACGGGATCAGGGCGGTGGCAATCGACACCAACTGCTTGGGCGCCACGTCCATGTAGTCGACTTGCTCTGCCGGCACGATCACGATGTCGTCTTTCAGCCGGCACGCAGCTCTCGGATTCACGAAGAACCCTTCATCGTCGAGGAGTTCGTTGGCCTGGGCTACTACGTATCTGTCTTCAACGTCGGCCGTGAGATATCTGATCTCGTTCGTGGCTCGACCGTTCTCAACCTTGCGATATGGGGTCTCGATGAACCCATACTCGTTTATCCTGGCGTAAGTGCACAGCGAGCCGATCAGGCCGATGTTGGGGCCTTCAGGTGTCTCGATAGGGCACATCCGTCCATAGTGAGAGTGGTGCACGTCGCGGACGTCGAACCCTGCCCGCTCTCGCGAAAGGCCGCCGGGCCCCAGAGCCGAGAGGCGGCGCTTGTGAGTGAGCTCTGCGAGGGGATTGGTCTGGTCCATGAACTGCGAGAGCTGGCTTGACCCGAAGAACTCCTTGATCGACGCCACAACCGGCCTGATGTTGATCAGCGCCTGCGGAGTGACAGCCTCGACGTCCTGAATGGTCATGCGCTCCCGTATCACTCGCTCCATACGGGAAAGCCCTATCCTGAACTGGTTCTGGAGGAGCTCGCCTACTGACTTGAGCCTCCTGTTGCCAAGGTGGTCGATGTCGTCAGTGACACCGATGCCGTGCTGCAAGTTGATCAGATAGCTGACCGCGGCGACCACGTCCTGAGGAGTGATCACCTTGACGTCAGCAACCCTGTATCCGTTTCCAAGTATCTTGACTTCATCGCGGGATCCATCAGCCGGACCAACGTACGCCTCAGTGAAATGGATACGGTGCTCCAGGTCACGGATGAGTTCCGCTTTCCGCGCGGTAACGCGCTCCTCGGCTTCGACTACGTTTCCGGTCGGCGTTCCGAGGATCTCCCCGGTGTTTGGATCGATCCCGACGCCGCGGATCTCCCCGGTGTCGGTGTCAACCGAAAGGCCGGACGCAGGATCGCCTATCGCACGGGAGACAGTTTGCCCTATGAGCCTGTCAGCCAGCTCAAGTTTCTTGTTCAGCTTGTAGCGGCCTACGCCTGCCAGATCGTACCTCTTGGGGTCGAAGAAAAGCGACTCAAACAGGGATCTCGCACTCTCCACGGCAGGAGGCTCCCCTGGGCGCAGCCTCTTGTAGATCTCCACAAGGGCCTCATCTTCACTGTTCGAGCTGTCGCGCTCGAGCGTATTGAGGATGAACTCATTCTCGCCGAACAGGTCCATGATCTTCTGGGTGGTGCCATATCCGAGCGCGCGCAGAAGCACCGTTACGGGGATTCTCCTGGTGCGGTCCACCTTAACCCATGCCACCCCCGACGCGTCAGTCTCAAACTCGAGCCACGCGCCGCGGTTGGGAATTATGCTGGCTGTGTAGATGGTCTTCCCGGAAGTGTCCTTTGCAGCATCGAAGTAGGCGCCAGGGGACCTAACAAGCTGGCTGACTATTACCCGCTCCGCCCCATTTATGACGAAGGTGCCCTTATCGGTCATTAGGGGGAAGTCGCCCATGAACACTTCCTGTTCCTTGACCTCTCCAGTCTCCTTGTTGATGAGCCTTACCTTCACCTTCAAAGGAGCCGCAAACGTCACGTCCCGCTGCTTGCACTCTTCCTCTTCGTACTTAGGCTCCCCGAGCGAGTACCCGGTGAACTCAAGGACTAGGTTCCCGGTGAAATCCTGGACTGGCGAGATGTCATGAAACGTCTCTAGCAGCCCCTCATCGAGAAACCACCGGTAGGACTTCTGCTGGATCTCAATGAGGTTAGGAACCTCAAGCACGTCCGGTATCTTCGAAAACGAGTGCCTCTCCCGCCTCACCGGTCTCTCCGCAATGTCCATGCTACCCACCCTGCTTCCTTGTATGATTCCCGGGCATAACGAATAGCGCGGACCTTGCTGACTTTTGGCTCCTCCCTCCAGTCATATCCGCGCTGAAAGAATTAGATCAAACCTCTAAGTAGCATGCGTGTTTCCTTGTCCCCTTATGCTTGATGATCCTAGGGGATCGACATGCTGTCCCCTTGTGACAATAACCTATGTTATCACAAACGGGGACGGCGGTCAACCCCAGGAACGTGACCCAAGGAACGGACAATTGCACGTTCCAGCCCCAACTGAGCTCAGATCGACGCCAAACCAGAGGAAGTCGGGGGGGCTTCCGGACCATCTCCGAGCCGAAGCTGCAGTCTGGCCCGGAAGCAGCATCCCGACGCATGCCCATGAGTGATGATTACTTGATCTCGATCTGGGCCCCAGCCTCGGCGAGCTTCTTCTTTATCTCCTCGGCCTCTTCCTTCTTGACGCCCTCCTTCACGGGCTTGGGGGCGTTGTCGACTAGGTCCTTAGCTTCCTTCAGGCCGAGCCCGGTGAGCTCGCGGACGACCTTGAGCACGGGGATCTTCTTGTCTCCGGCACTGATGAGGATCACGTCGAACTCGGTCTTCTCCTCCACCTCAACGGCAGGGCCAGCGGCAGCAGGGGCGGCGGCGACTGCCATCGGCATCGCGGCGCTCACTCCGAACTTCTCCTCAAGGGCCTTCACCAGGTCGGAGAGCTCAAGAACGTTCATGGATTCAATAGCGGCAAGGATCTCTTCCATATTCATCGGGTGGTTCCTCCCTCTTACTGAGCCTCGACGGCAGAAGCTCCGCCGCCGGCCTCTTCCTTTTGCTTCCTAACAGCCTCTAGGGTCCATACTAGCTTACGCGCAGGGCCGGATAGCACGTTCACGAGCCCAGCCATGGGCGACTGCATCACTCCGAGGAGTGTCCCAATTAGCACCTCGCGCGACGGAAGCGCCGCAAGTTGCATCACCTGCTCCTTGCCGATGGCAGAACCCTTGAGGATTCCACCCTTTATGGCAAGGATCTTGGTCTCCTTGGCGAAGTCCACTAGGATCCTGGCTGGAGCCACTGGATCCTTATGACCGAAGGCCAATGCCGTCGGTCCCTCTAGATAGTGGTCAAGCCCGTTCACTCCGACCCTTCCGGCTGCGATCCGTATGAGGGTGTTCTTGTAGACCTTGTAGTCAACCCCGACCTCCAATAGCTTCCGCCGCAGCTTGGTGACTTGTCCAACGGAGAGCCCGCGAAAATCGGCCAGAACCGCACTACTAGCTGACGACAGCTTAGCTTCGAGCTCCTCGATGGTCTTGGCTTTCTCTGGTGTAGGCACGTTTGCACCTCCATTCCATCCGCACAATTACGGCAGCCTGACTGCCGCCTACCTGGACAACAGAAAGGGACCTCTGCACGTGCGGCCGGAGGTCCCGTGTGTGACGGGATATATCGCCATCCTCCGACCTCGGCAGGCGGATCGCGCATCCAGTTGGACGCCGCATCCATTAAGCTGCGCCTCGGGGCATAGCCCCTGAGCACGTGCGCCTGCTGTCTTGGGCCAGGTGCGTCTTTCTATTGTCATGGGCAAACGCCCGCTACTTCTCGACAGACATACCCGCGACCGACTGCGGGTTCACGTGAATCCCAGGGCCCATCGTGGACGCGATGGTCACGCTCTTCAGGTAAGTGCCTTTGGCCGCTGCAGGACGGGCCTTAACGATCGCCTCCATAAGGGTGGCGACGTTCGCGGTGAGTTTCTCCTCACCGAATGAAGCCTTCCCAACCGGCACATGCACGATCCCGGTCTTGTCGACCCTATACTCAACCTTGCCGGCCTTGATCTCGTTCACCGCTCTGGCGATGTCGAAGGTGACCGTGCCGGTTTTCGGGTTCGGCATGAGGCCCTTAGGGCCTAGGATCTTACCGAGCTTGCCGAGGACGCCCATGAGGTCGGGGGTTGCGACTGTCACGTCGAAGTCGAGCCATCCGCCTCTGATCTTCTCAGCCAGGTCTTCTGCACCCACGTAGTCGGCGCCGGCGTCCTCGGCCTCCTTGGCCTTCTCGCCCTTGGCGAAGACCACAACCTTCTTGGACTTGCCGGTTCCGTATGGCAGCACTACCGCGCCTCTGACCTGTTGGTCAGACCGGCGGGGGTCGACCCCCAAACGAACGTGGGCTTCGATGGTCTCATCGAACTTCGCCTTAGCCACCTCCCCTAGGAGCTTGATGGCCTCAGCAGGTTCGTAGAGTTTCGCTCTGTCAACCAACTTGGATGCGTCCTGATACCGCTTGCCTCTGTTAGGCATTCATGAATTCCCCCCTCGTGGTAGTAGCGGAGTTGATCCTCCCACGATCCGTGGCCTACCTACTCATCGGCCACTTCGACGCCCATGCTTCGGGCGCTTCCAGCAACTAGGCTCATGGCTGCTTCGATGTCATTGGCGTTAAGGTCCTGCATCTTCACCTGGGCTATCTCTCTAACCTTCTCGCGGGAGAGCGTGCCCACCTTGGTTTTGTTGGGCTCACCGGAGCCTGACTCCACGCCCAACGCGCGCTTGATCAGGAACGACACCGGGGGAGTTTTCAGCACCAGTGTGTACGAGCGATCGTCGAACACGGTGACTTCCACTGGGATGATCGTCCCAACCTGGTCGGCAGTTTTTGAGTTAAAGTTCTTGCAGAACTCAACGATGTTGATGCCTGTAGGAGCAAGCACAGGACCTACTGGCGGAGCAGGAGTTGCCTTCCCCGCGTTCAGCTGCAGCTTAACCATGGCTGTGACTTTCTTCGCCATACGCTGACACCTCCTTTCGAAGTGAACGCTAGTACTTCTCCACCTGCGAAAAATCGAGTTCAACCGGGGTCTCGCGTCCAAACATGGACACAGCTACGCGCAGTTTGCCCCGTTCCTGGTTGACTTCCTGGACGGCGCCGGAGAAGTTCTGGAACGGACCGGACATCACCCGGACCGTCTCGCCCACCTCGAAATCCACCTTGGGCTTGACTTCTTCCATACCCATCTCCTGCAGGATCACATGGGTCTCACCGTCGGTAAGGGGAGTAGGCTTATTGCCTGATCCGACGAATCCTGTGACCCCAGGAGTGTTTCTGACCACGTGCCACGAGTCATCAGTCATGAGCATCTCGACCAGCACGTACCCAGGGTATTTCTTGCGCTTGACGACCTTCTTCTTGCCGTCTTTGTACTCGACTTCGTCCTCAGTGGGTATGAGAACGCGGAAGATCTTATCTTCCTTCTCCATGGTCTTTACGCGGCGCTCGAGATTCGCCTTCACCTTGTTCTCATAGCCGGTGGCCGTGTGAACCACGAACCAAGCTACACCTTCGCCGGGCATGTCAGTGCTCATGTCGCTCATGCAGCCGTCCCGAATACCCTGTTGACGAGGGCCGAGAGACCCAGATCGATAACCCCAAGGAACACTGCAACGATGAACACGTACACCACGACGGCGATGGTATAGGACATGAGTTCCTTCCTGTTCGGCCACTGTACTCGTTTGAACTCGGCCCGGACCTCCCTCAGGTACTTGCCGATCCCAGCGAACCAGCCCTGGGCGCGCGCGAGGAGAGTCGGTTTGGCCTCTGTAGCCATGGTTTGGATCCCTCCCCTGTGAAACACGTCTAGATTATATCCTAGCGCGTTTCCTTGTGTAAAGTCTGCGCCCTGCAGAACTTGCAGTACTTCTTTCGCTCGATCCTGTCTGGGTCGTTCTTCTTGTTCTTTGTGGTCTGGTAGTTGCGGTTCTTGCACTCCGTACACTGGAGGGTGATGCCTTCCCGCATGTCGTTGGACCTCCCTCGTTTGAACCCTCGTCCGTGCTCCCCTTCCAGCTCGGGACCAGGGGCGCGAATAGCGCCCCTCAGCGTGGGGGCGCACTTTCAGTCACTTTTAGACGTTACCACACCTGCGTTAGGCTGTCAACGGCTGGGCGAGCGGCCGAGCGGCGCCGCGTCAACCTACAGTCGGTCGATACCTCCTGTGGATCGCGCGCAGGGCGCACAGGACCGCCAACAATTCTGGCACTGCGATCCTCGAATCGCCATCGATGGAGCTTCGACGGCGTCGCACGCTGACACTGTTACCCATTCTCGCACCCTTGACTGAATAGAGACGCGAGTTCTTTCACTTGAACACAGGGCCCCATCTCAATTCCCTCTCGGATTCGCGCGCGTTGCACACCCAACACGGTATCCAAGTGCAAGCTGGACGCAGAGCGGTCCGAAACCTTGACTCCGGAGAAAACCTCATCACATCTCTGCGAGTCGTAGCGTATCGCAGTAATGCCCTAGTTTGCGCCCGTTTTCGAGCGCCTCCTGTTCGGCGACTTTCTCCCGGTGTGCGAGACGTTGCCCTACGCGATGCCAGGGCAATGCCTCAGGTACAAAGTATCCAGCGAACTCTGGGCTGCAGCAAGAACTGAGTGGTTGAGCGCCCAGGGCCCCATATCCAGCATCCGCCTGCGCTTGTACGGGCGAGCAATCGCGGGGGACGGGGTGGAATTCTCATTTTTGGGTAAATCGGAGATGCAGATTCTCATCCGTGAGGATTCTCCGGCGGCTCGCGCTCAAAAATGGGAAACTCCGCCCGGACCCAGGACGTGCACCGTCGAGGCGTGGCTGAGCGCCGTCAGTGGATCGCGAGCAGATCGCCGTTGCCAGGATGCCCGCGGGGGCACAACGCGCGTAGCTGGACGTAAAGGAAAGGCGGCGCGGCGGCGCCGCCTACCGACTATGCTCCCGCACTTGTTCGGGCGAGCAGTCGCGGACGGCTGCGCCGGGATTCTCATTTTTGTGCGAAACGACGGGTGGAGATTCTCATCCGTGAGGATTTTCCGGCGGCTCGCGCTCAAAAATGGGAAACTCCGCCCGGACCCAGGATGTGCACCGTCGAGGCGCGGCTGAGCGCCGTCAGTGGATCGCGAGCAGATCGCCGTCGCCAGGATACCCGGGGGGGGCACAACGTGCGTAGCTGGACGTAAAGGAAAGGCGGCGCGACGGCGCCGCCTACCGACTATGCTCTCGCACTTGTTCGAGCGAGCAGTCGCAGGCAGCTGCGCCGGGATTCTCATTTTTGAGCGAAACGACGGGTGGAGATTCTCATCCGTGAGGATTTTCCGGCGGCTCGCGCTCAAAAATGGGAAACTCCGCCCGGACCCAGGATGTGCACCGTCGAGGCGCGGCTGAGCGCCGTCAGTGGATCGCGAGCAGATCGCCG